>JALHUG010000103.1 GCA_022866185.1 Dehalococcoidia bacterium | reverse complement strand
GGTCCCGCGGGCGGCGCCACGCCGGGCGGGGCCAACAGCTCGGAGGTGGGCGCTCTCTCCTCGAACAGCTCGAAGAGCCAGGACTGACTGGAGGCATTCTCGAGCAGCCGTCGCACCAGGTAGCCCATGCCCGGGATGAGCTCACCCACCGGCGTGTAGATGCGCACCCGCTCGCGGGAGGCGATGGCCGTTTGTAGCGCCTCCGCCATCCCGTATAGAAACTGGAACTCGAGGGCGCGGGGTGGCAGCCCCCGCTGCTGCGCGGACACGATCGCGTGGGCGACGGAACGTGCGTTGTGCGTGCCGAACGCCGGGAGCAGGTGAGGGTATGCGTCGAGCAGAGCCTCCGTGCAGCGCTCGAAGTTAGCGTCTGTCTCCGCTTTGTTCTCGAACACCGGGATGGGCCAGGCGAACTGGGCGTTGAAGATCCGCTCCTCAGCCCAATAGGCCCCCCTGACCAGCCTGATGGTGAGAGGGGCGCCGCGGTCTTTTGCGAGTTGGGCCAGGCCGCGCAGGTCGTCGAAGGCATCAAACAGGTAGGTCTGTATGGCAATCCCGATGTGCGGATAGGTGGCGAACTCCGGCTCCGCCAGTAGGTCGCGGAGGATGCGCAGTGTCAGGTCCTTGTGCCGGTACTGCTCTGTGTCCACATTGACGAAGGCCCCCGCCTCGATGGCGCGGCGCATGATCGGGCGCAGGCGGTCACGAACCCGCGCGCTGGTGTCGTCCGACGCGATCGGGCTGAACTGAGAGTAGAGCGATGTCAGTTTGATCGAGATGTTGAGCCGGGGGATAGTGCCCCACGGTGCCTCGTCGAGCGCGGGGTTGGCGGGCCAGCTCGGCACGACCCGGCTGAGGGTGTCGAGGAGCTCGAGATAGCGGGCCTGGTATTCATCCGCCTCGGCCTCGCTGACCGTGGCCTCGCCCAGCAGGTCCAGCGTGAAGCCGAGGCCGTCGCCGTGCAGCTTCTCCAGGATGGGCACGGCTTCCCGCGCTGTGCGACCCGCTATGAAGCGCTGGCCCGCTTCCAGGACGCTGCGCTGCACGAGACGGGCGAGGTCTTTCTGGGCCAGTGCGCTCGAGCTGAGGGTGGTGGCGATGCGCCGGGGCAGCAGGCTAAGGTCCTCGCCGCCGAAGTAGTCGCGGAAGTGGCTGACCAGCGCCTCCTCGTCCTGGAGCAAGGGGAATACGTCGACGAAGCGCAGGACCTGAGTCTTAAGCGCTTCGTCGGTCACCGCACGACGGAGGAGTTGCTCGTACCACCACTCGCCTTCCCAGAGGTGGGGGCGATGGCGATCCATCACCTCGATCAGGTCGCGTCCCAGATTGTGGATCTCTTGTTCGGTCTCGTGGCTGGTCATCGCTCTACCTCACCAAGAAATGAACATAACGTATGCCCTCTCTCTGACGGGGCTGATTATACACTGTCTTCCCTGAACGCGCGATCTGTGGGGCCAGTCGGGAGGTAGATGCGGCGTGCTACTGGCCAACGGCGTCGTGTGGTCCGTGGTGGTGACAGGGCGGGCGCAGCGAAGGCGTGCGCGTTGCAGCGATGGTACAGCGTTGACGCCGATCCTGACGGCGTGGTACAAGGTATTGGTAATTACGGCCCCGGTATTATTAGAAGTCTGGCTTGAACTTTGAATCCGAGGGTAGGGTGATGACGCCGAGTAAGAAAGAGCAGGAGCGTCTGCGGGTTCAACTTGGCAGAGCCTTCAGCCCGCCTCGCTTGCCTAGCTCTACAGCGAGCGGGTCCTTGCCAGCCTTAGTCGCTTCTTCTATAATGCTGGCGGCGAGGATGGTTACGTCTCGAGACTTTGGCTTGCTTGAGCGCTTTGGCATCAGCTGTGTTATGCCATAGGGAGGCACCAATGACAACAGGCCCCGCCCAGCAGCCGCCACAGACCGTCTATGTATCGTTCTCAGCAGAGATTATCCCCAGCACGACGGAGAGCTTGATTGCAGTCATGGCAGACTGCGCCAATAAGGGAGTTAAACAGGTCTATCTCATGCTCTCCACGCCGGGCGGAACCGTGATGCACGGGCTGAATCTGTATAACGTCCTGAGGGCCATGCCTTTTGAGTTGATCACGCACAATGTGGGTAACGTAGATTCTATCGGCAACGCGATATTTCTTGCGGGTTCCAAACGGTATGCTTGTCCATACTCGACATTCATGTTCCACGGCGTCGGCTTCAATACCAACCCCGGGGACCGCTTGGAGGAAAAGAATCTACGGGAGAGACTGAACAGCCTGACGAGCGATCAGAAGCGAATCGGGGCGATCATCGCCGAACGAACTAAAATCAGCGAGAAGGATGTCGCCGCCCTTTTCCTCGAAGCTCAGACCAAAGACGCGACATATGCCACTGGCTGCGGGATTATTGATGAGATCAAAGATGTTCAAATTCCCGCTGGCGCTACCGTAGTCTCGCTGGTATTCCAGCGCAAGGCCGTCTAACTCGCGAGATAGCATTACCTTACCCTCTGTCCCCCCGCGTCGGCGGCGGTGACCACTTATTATACTACCACTCTCAAGGGGGAAATGACACCCCCGTCCTCCCCATTCAAATTGACCCACTACCGGCCTGCGGTAGGCCGGCAGGGAAATCGGGCGGCAGGCAGAGGGAAGCGGTATACTCCCTAAGGTAGGGCGTAGACGTTCCTACCGTTGCCTAGGGGGAGGACTCAGCTATGGGAAAGATCGCCAATGATATCATGGAGCTCATCGGCAATACCCCGCTCGTGCGGCTGAACAGGGTGGCCGTGGGGCTGGAGGCCACGGTGGTGGCCAAGCTGGAATCCTTCAACCCCTGCGGCAGCGTTAAGGACAGGATCGGCGCCTCGATGATCGAGGCGGCCGAGAGGGATGGCCATGTCACCAAGGATACGCTGATCGTCGAGCCGACAAGCGGCAACACCGGCATAGCCCTGGCCTTCGTCTGCGCCGCCAAGGGCTACAGGCTCATCCTCACCATGCCCGACACGATGTCCAGCGAGCGAAGACAGCTTCTCGCCGTTTTCGGGGCAGAGCTTGTCCTCACCCCCGGGTCGGAGGGAATGGCAGGCGCCATAAGGAAGGCCGAGGAGATCGTTGCCAGCCATCCGCGGGCCTTCATGCCACAGCAGTTCAGGAACCCCGCTAACCCCATGATCCACCGTCGGACCACCGCCGAGGAGATATGGCGCGATACGGATGGCCAGGTAGACATCCTGGTGGCTGGGGTGGGGACGGGAGGAACGATCACCGGCGTGGCCGAGGTCATCAAGGCAAGGAAGCCACAGTTCAAGGCCATCGCTGTCGAGCCGGCGGACTCGCCCGTCCTTTCCGGCGGCAAGGCAGGCCCCCACAAGATCCAGGGCATCGGCGCTGGCTTCGTGCCGGAAGTGCTAAGGCTCGACCTGGTCGATGAGATCATCAAGGTCGGCAATGATGATGCCGGAGAGATGGCCAGGCAGTTAGCCAAGCAGGAAGGGATACTGGCCGGCATATCGTCGGGGGCGGCGGCCTGGGCAGCCCTGGAGGTGGCCAGGCGGTCGGAGAGCAAGGGAGCCCTCATTGTGACGGTTCTCCCTGATACCGGCGAGCGCTATCTCAGCACCTGGCTGTTCCAGTAAGGCAATCCGGCCATCGCCAACCACTGACTGTTGCCGCCGCAGCGATCGCCGTGGCGGCTGGCACGGCGGCCGTATCAGGGCGAGGGCTCGGCTTGCGGGGTCTCAGTGGGCTGAGGCGTCTCGATGGCTTGCGGGGTGTCCGCGGGCTGAGGCGTCTCGGTGACTTGCGGGGTGTCCGCGGGCTGAGGCGTCTCGATGGGCTGAGGCGTCTCGGTGGCCTGTGGGGTGTCGGTGGGCAGAGGCGTCTCGGTGGGCTGCGGCGTCTCGGTGGCCTGTGGGGTCTCAGTGGGCTGAGGCGTCTCGGTGGCTTGTGGGGTCTCAGTGGGCTGAGGCGTCTCGGTGGCTTGTGGGGTCTCAGTGGGCTGAGGCGTCTCGGTGGCCTGTGGGGTCTTCGTGGGATGGGGCACTGCGGGCGCTGGTGCTTCGACCGGAAGTGGGGGCACAGCCCCCGGCAGGATCAGAATCATCCCCGCAATGTGGTTGGTGGGGGAGGTGAGGCCATTGGGGGCGAAGCTCACGATGCGCTGTACGTCGATGTGGTAGCGGGCGGCGATGTCGGAGAGGGTGTCCCCCGGCTTGACGGGGTAGATGATGCCGTTGACGCTGGGGATGAGGAACACCTCATCCGCCACCAGAAGGTTCGGGTCCTTGAGGGCCTTTGGGTTGTTCCAGAGGACGTAGTCCGGGCTGATGCCGAAGGTCTGGGCGATGGAATAGACGGTATCTCCGGCATGGACGGTGTACAGGAAGTAGGCGGGCTGGAGCTCCGGTCTGGGCTCTGGAGTAGCCGATGGTGTGGCTTCGGGCGTGGCTCCCGCCTGGCCGTCTGACGTCATCGCGATGCCGGGGGCGGTGGCCAAGAGCAGGGGGGACTTCAGATAGCCAGCCTGGCTCTGAGCGGGCAAGTCCTGGAACGGTTCCATGCGGGCGGGTCGCCCCGCGCCCATGAGCCCACCGATGGCCGCGGCCAGGGCTAGGCCAAGGGTGAGGCTGTGTAGGGTGTAGCGGCGGTATCCAGTTCGTGGCGGCGCCGTTGCCTGTGGGCACTCGGAACCGTCGGCCTCCGCGGCGTCCACCTCCTCGCTCGGCTCGGCGACGAGATCGCGGGCCTCATCGCAGCCGGGCTCGGCGTGCGCCCGCGGCGTTGCATGCAGGCGGTGGCTGACACCCACCAGGTCGCTCAGGAGGTCATGGACGGGGATGTCCGCCAGCTCTGAGGCCGGGGTGCTCTCCTCGACTTCGTTCTTGGCGGCGTGGAAGATGTCCAGGAGGTCGGGGTCGAGGGAGTCGTCCTCCTGGGATGGGCCGCCTTCGGCCGCGGGCGTGTCCTGGGCGGGGGCTTGCGCCTCAGCGTCCGTGTCCAGGATGAACTCCTTCTCCTCTTCGCCGCTCTCCGGCTCGCGCCTCAGGCGAAAGACCTTCATGGGTGCTACTTTCGGTCTTGATCGGGCTCGGCGTGGGTCCGCGGCATTGTACGCAGGTCGTGGCTGATGCCAACCAGGTCGCTGAGGAGGTCCTGGGCGGGGATGTCCTCCAGCTCTGAGGCCAGGGTGCTCTCATGGACCTCGTCCTTGGCGGCGCGGAAGATGTCCAGGAGGTCGGGGTCGAGGGAATCACCCCCCTGGGGTGAGCCGCCTTCGGCCTCGCGTGCCCCCTCTTCGGCCCTGATCTCGGCGTTGGTCTCGGCGCCTATCTGGGCCAGGAGGTCGCCTTCGGGCACGAGGGCTTCCCCATCGGTGGGGGTGTCGGCCTCGGGCATGTCCTGGGCGAGGGCTTGCGCCTCGGTGTCCGTATCCAGGGCTAGCTCCTTCTTCTCTTCGTCGTTCTCCGTATTGCGTCTCCGGCGAAAAAATCTCATGGTTAGCACCTCCCGTTAACTTAGGGGCTGGGACAGGGCGTCCGAGAACATGCTGTTGGCTAGGGGCGGCACCAGGAGGAGGATGGCGCCGGTGGCGCAGAGGGTGAAGGCGCCGAACAGTGCCATCTTGAAGCTGTGCCCTCCGGCCGCTGCTCTGGGGGCGAAGGCGTTCACTAGCGTCAGCGCTAGGATGACGGCCAGGACCATGAACTTGATGAAGGCTGTATCGAACTCCTGGAAGGAGAGGGCGTTGGGGATGCCGATCTGCTCCGGGCTAATGGAGGTGGTGTGCTCGCTGCTGACGGCGGCTTGGGCCTGCACAAGCTTGGTGTTGAAGGCGGAGACGACCTCGGTCATGAAGACGAGGGTGCCGGCCAGGGCGATGTGCATGGGGACCACCACGTAGTTGAAGGTGGACGAGACGAGCTTCCGCTTGGCCCGGAGGAGGGAGACCCTGAGGGCCATATCGGCCGAGAGACGGCCAGCCGTATCCGGGTCGCCACCCAGGTTGACGGCGTCCCAGAAGGAGCGCACCACCCGGTGGATCAACTCGCTGCCGGTCTCGGTCATGAAGCGGAGCCAGGCGCGGCTGGTCTCTACGCCGATGGCGATACGGGCGAGCAGCCGCTTCAGCTCCGGCTCCAGGGAGCCGATGGCCCGGCGGTCTATGTGCCCGAGGCTGGCGATGACGGTGCTGCCGCGGGCGGCGGTGACACCCCCCAGAGAGCGGAGGAAGTCGGCGATGTCGCGGTCGCGGGCGTCTACCTTGCGCTCGAGCAGGTGGGTGACGACGCCCACCGGCAGGATCAGGATCCCGGCGAGGATAAGGGCCAGGCCTAGGCTCTGGAAGAGGAAGTAGGCCAGGAGGGCCGCCAGGAGGGCGGCTGGGAAGAGGATGCGGGCCAGGAGGGACATGAGCTTCTGTTCTGGGCACCTGTCCCTTAGCTTGTGGACCACTGGGTCGTAAGGGGCGATGCGGTAGATGAGCCAGGCGCCCAGCCCGGCGGTGGCGATGGCTACCACCTCCACTAGGACGATGAACAAGGAGCCCAGGGCGTAGATCATGTTGGAGATGAGGGCGACCAGGACCACCAGATTCACCGATACCATGAGGGCGACGAAGGCGTCCGTCCACTTGCGCAGGGACTCCAGGTTCGTCTCGTATTCGTTGGTGTAGTCCTCCATCTGGACGCGGGTCTCCCGCTCTAGGAAGACGATCTCGGACTCGCCGGAGGCGAGGGAGTTGGCGAACCGCAGGAGGAACTGGCGCATCACCTGGTCCGGGGCGGTCTCGGCGACCACCTGGCAGGCGGAGGTGAAGTCATGGCCGAGGCTGCTGACCAGGTTGGCAACCTGGGCGAAGTAGGGAGAGGGGCCGTAGTTGAGATTGGCGGCGCCCTCGAAGAGCTGCTCACGGGTGACATTGGCGCTGGCGATGCACGAGAGATAGGTGAGAACGGTTAGCAGGTCGTACTGGTTGGCGTCGGGGTCGAACAGCCAACCGCTCTTGATGCGGGCCAGGGACGGATCCCTGCCTGGGAGGGGCTCCTCGTTAGAAGAGGCCTTCCCTTTTTGCTTTGCCCAGAACTTGATAAAGCTCATAGAAGTCAGTCACTCCGGAGCGGTGGAGCTTCTCCAGCACCTTAGCCCGCCGCTCCAACTCCTGGTACATGACGCGACGTTTATTGGGGGCTATGCCCCGTTTGACGGCGATCTTGCTCTCCAGAAGATAGCTGTTCATGTAGCCGGTGAACTCGAAGGTGTCGGTCTCGGGGTCCCAGTGGAAGACCTCGGCGAAGGCAAAGGAGTCGGCGACGGGGTCGTATCCGAAGAGCTCGTTGACCGAGAGGATGCGGCGAGCGGCCCTGCCGTTGGCCAGCTTAACGGCGCTGATGATGACGATGACGTTGAGGTTGTCCATGTAGGTCTTGGGGACGTTGATGGGGTTGCCGGTGATCCTCTGGATGAGCTTCTCCACGGAGGCGGCGTGGAAGGTGGCCATGACCATGTGGCCGGTCTGCATGGCCTGGAAGGCGATGTTTCCCTCCTCGCCGCGGATCTCGCCCACCAGGATGGCGTTGGGCCTCTGCCGCAGGGCGGCCCTGAGCAGGTCGAACATGGTGACAGCGGCGCCGGTGCCCTCCTCCTGGCTGCCCCGGACCACCTCGCGCGTCCAGTTGGGGTGGGGGATTTGGAGCTCGGGGGTGTCCTCGATGGTGACGATCTTGGCGTCTGAAGGGAGGAAGGTGGTGATGGCATTCAGGAGGGTGGTCTTTCCGGAGGCCGTCTCTCCGGAGACGAAGAGGTTCATACTCTCTTCGATGACGATGGAGAAGTAGGCGATCATGCGATAGTCAAGGCTGCCACCGCCGACGATGTCGAGCGGGCTCAGGGGCGTACTGGCGAACTTGCGGATGGTGAAGTTGCTGCCCCGCTTGGATACCTCGCTGCCGAAGACGATATTGATACGGGAGCCGTCCGGCAGGGTGGCATCCACGATCGGCCGGCGGTATGTGACGGGCTTGTTGATCCGCTCCGAGATGCGGCGGAGGAAGTGGTCCAGGTCGTCGTCCTCGTCGAAGATGATGGCGGTCTTGAGGGCCTTGAAGACCTTGTGCTCGACGAAGATGGGGCCCAGGCCGCTGCAGCTTATGTCCTCGATGTTGGTGTCTAGGATGAGGGGCTCCAGGATGCCCATGTACACCTTGTCGCGCAGGAGGAGGTAGCGGATGGCCTCCAGCTCGGCCTCCGAGAGCTTGATCTTGTGGCTGCCCGGCATCTTGAGCCTGCCGCGGCCGCCGGCCTTGGCTTTGGCCCCGTTGGCGGAGCTGCCATCGCGATTGCCGCGCGTCGTGGTGGCGATCCGGCTCAGCGCCTGCAACAGAACCTCTTTCTGCTCCTCGGGGCAGGAGGGCTGCCGGATCTTATGCACCACGTCGACCAGGCGATCCTCCACCACGTTGAACAGGGCACTATAATCGTTGCCGATGATCGGCTCCACGGGGATGAGGTAGTTGCGGGCGTCCTGGGGGTCCGGGAAGATGTGGGCGAAGGTGGCGTTGCCCACGGGGTAGATGATGTTGGGCCTCTCTATCTCCCCCATCTTGCGCTCCAGCTTCTCGTGGTACTGGGGGATGCCGAACTCATCCACGGGCACCATGTGCAGGTAGCGGAAGAGGTGGTGGTGCTCCTGAGCCTGCTCCCTGAGCGCGGGCGACAGGGCAGAGCAGACAGGGCAGTTGCCCTCGCTGTGGGCCTCCTGTGCCCGGTCCGTCTGAGGGAAGGGGAGGCGGAGGTATGGCATGGTCCGGCATTAGGCTCTGGTTTTGGAAATGGGGACGCTCTTCAGGCCCATCCCCGGCTGCACAGTGAAGCTCACAGCGTTGTCCGCCGTTTTCATCGCTCCCCGTATCTTGGCCACCTCCAGGGTGTGCACCAGCTGCTTCCCCAGCTCCTCTATGCGCAGGCGGAGGTGGGCATCCACAATGGAGTCAGCCCTGAAGCGGAGGGCCTCGCCGATGGCGTAGGAGTGGAGGGTGACGATGATCGTCCGGCCCATGTCCGCCAGGTTCTTGCAGTTGGCTAGGAAGGAGAGGACGTACCGCTCATCGAACTGGAAGAGGAGGGGCGTGATAGAGTCCACGATGAACAGGTCGCGCCTGTCAGAGTCCTCGATGTGGCGGAGGAGCCGTCGCAAAATGTTGTCTGCTCTCTCTTGGCTCACCCGCAGGTCCCGCTTGTACAGGGATAGCCGGCCTATCAGGTAATAGTCGACGCTGGACATGCCGAGGCTGTCCATCTGGTCCAAGAACTCCCGGGGGCTGGACTCGGACAGGAAGAGGGCCGCTTTGAACCCCTCTTTGAGGGCGCCGAAGGTGAGCTGCTGGATGACCACGCTCTTGCCGGCGTCCGGGTCTCCCTCTACCAGGGTTAGGCTGTCCTGGGGCAGGCCGCCGACGAGTCGCTTATCGATGTCCATCACCCCTACGGTGATGAGCCGCTTCCTCGCCTCCTCCTCCTCCTCCTCTTCTTCTTCCTCCTCCTTCGGCTCTTCAGCCGGCGCGGGCTGCTCCTGCTGCGGCTCCTGCTGTAGCTCCTGTTGCGGCTCCCCTTGCGGATCCTGTTGCAGCATCCTCGCGATGCCCTCTTCTGCTTCCATATCCATCGCTCCTCAGAAGTAGATGCTGTAGGCGATGCCCGTCTCCGTGGCGAGGACGAGCCACCGGTTGGGGCCATCCTTGGTGGCCGGATTGAGGTGGATCTTGATGGTCATCTGCTCGCCGCCATCAAAGATGCCGGGGTTGCGGTAGTCCCCGGAGATGCTGTCCACAGTCCACTCGTCGTCCGCGGGGGGGTTGCTGTCGGTGTAGGGCAGCCAGAGCACGTAGCGCTCATCGTCGGTGCCGTCGTAGTTGATGATCAGGTCCATGAGGGATGGCCGCTGAATGGCGGTGCGGCCTTCGTTGCTCAACACTACGGTCACGTCGGCGCCGCCGCCGGTCACCTCGGTGGACACCACTGTCAGGTCGGTGCCCAGGCGCTCCTCGGATAGGGCCTCGACATCCCGCCATGACTGGCCCATGTTGTCGAGCGAGCTATTGGTGACGCCGGCTAAGGTGACGCCGCCGATCACGATGAGGGCGGCGAGGATCAGGGCCGGGATGGCGTGCTCCATAGCTTCTCCTACAGTGTGAATACCTTGCTGGCGACAAGGCCGTTGGGAAGGACGATGGTGCTCACGTAGTCCAACCCTGTCTCCAGGTCATAGGTCAGATAGATGGTGATGCGTAGGGTGGCGTAGGGGGCCCACTCGCTGTCGTTCTCTAGGGTGTACTGCCAGCAGTTCTCGGTGCGCGGCGGCGATGCGGGGTTGGGGCAGGTATCCGCTGGGTCGTAGCGGATGCGTTCGAAGTCGTCCGTCTCGCCGAAGAAGACGTCGATCTTCTCCATGGCGGGGATGGTGGAGGCGCCCACGTTCTTGGCCCATATCTGGACCACGTCCTCTTCCGCGACGCCCGCGGTCTCGACGATCCTGACGTCGCTGCGCAGTCGCTGGCCCACCACGTCGCTGGCGGCGGCGATGTCGCTGCTGGTGCGCTGGATGCTGGGGAGGACAGAGTTAATCACCACCACCGTGGCTACGATCGACGCGATGATGAGCAGCATGGAGGTGATGACCTTATCCACGCTCTCTACCTCTTCTCCAAGCGCTACCTCCAGTGTGGACTCGACCGGCGTCCTTCATCAGGAGGAGGCCAGTTTCTCCATGTCTTGCATCACTCTGAGCCAGGCCGGATCCGCATCTTGGGAGGAGCGGATGAGCCGCTGGAGGTGAGCCAGCGCATAGCTGATGTTGGGGGGCAGGGAGCCCCAGAGGCGGTGTATCGTGATCACGCGCTCTAGGTCCTGGGGTCCGATGGTAGCCATGGCCTCGGTCACCCAGGCGGCGAGGCCGCCGGTGGCGCCTGTGGGCAGCAGGGAGGTGAGGTACATGGACGGCATCGCTGCAGGCTCAACGGGGGCCTCCTCCTTGGGTGCTTTGTTCTTGCGGGAGGCCTTGCCGTTGGCGGGTGGGCCACCACCGTCGCCGCTCTCGGGCTCTTCGGGCTCGCTCTCCGTGAGCTCTTCGCTAATCTCCTGCTCCACCGCCTCTTCCTCGGGAGGAAGGTCGGCGGAGACAGGAGTCTCGGGCTCTTGGGCCTTGTCCTGCTTGTCCTTTTCGCCTTTCGCTTGGTCCATCATCTCGCGTGCCGCCCGGGCGGCCTCCTCGGTGGCGAGTGACCGTGCGGTGGTGTTCAGGTCCATGCGTAGGTAGGCGGGCTCCTGGTGCTCGGCCAGAGGGTTGGTGTTGTCCAGGATAGCCTCGCGGATGTCCAGCAGGACGTTGCGGATCTCGGCCTTCAGGACCTTGACCTCGTCCTCAAGCTCCTTGACCTTCGTGTCGACTTCCACTTGAGTCCAGCTCCTTCCCTTTCGCTGGTGCCCTGGGGCAAGGATCAGCCCCAGGGCGTGGCCGGAGAGGTCTAGTGCAGGTCCATCACGTCGTCGATCGCTGGGGGCATGGTTCGGTTGATGAGGTTGGTGCCGCCGGAGGGCGGGATCACCTCCAGGGTGAAGATCTCGTTGGGGGCGAGGGTGCTGCCGCTGGGGGGATTCACGGTGATCTCCGCCAGCTCGCCGACCTCCAGGAGGGTGTCACCGTCCTCCAGGATCCAGTTGACGCTGTAGGCGACGTCGGCCTCGCGGTTCTGCGCATCGATGTAGTTGATGACGACACTGTTGGTGTAGGCGGTCGGGTCTAGGCTGATGGGGAAGCCGCCGGCGGCGAGGGCCACGTTGAACCTGATCTCGTCGGTGCTGTCGATGGTGCCGCTGGTGTCGACGTCGGTGACGGTGAGGGCGCCGCGTACCTCGAGGTTGCCACGAGCCTTCTCGAGGCCGGCGAAGACGGTCTCCTTGCCGCGCTCGGCGCTGAACAGACCCGTGCTCAGGACAACAAAGGCGAACACGGACGCTACGATGACGAAGGCGATGAGGATGATGGCCGTTTCGAGGCCAGTGATGCCTTCCTGTTTGTTGTGGAGGCTGCGGAACAGCCTTGCTAGTCTACCATGCATTCAGCATTCCTCCTTCAGGTGCTTTAGGTTAGGGTAGACGTTACCCAAGACCTACCGGTCTTTACCTTTCCTACCGGCCGGAGCGCCGGTCTACAAATCATCCAGTCTCCGTGCGACCACCTCCCTTCACGGGTCCTTCACGGTATTCACTATCTCACTATCAATGGACGCCATTGATGAGCGGATGTTACAGGCGGCTGTGCGAGTTCCTGAGGCAACGGCCCTCCCAGGCGTATAGGCGGAGGCAGCCTGGCGGGCGGCGGTGAGCTGGGATGCACACAGAACCCCAGCTTGATGGTCACGAACAGAATGACTCGCCAAAAGGCAGGGCTTGCGCCAGGGGCGCATCCGCCTTCGGCGGAAAAGCCCTGCAGCTACGACCTTGCCAACTCTCCATTTCGTAGCTGCAGACCTTCAGGTCTGCCTGGAAAGGGCAACTTAGTCAATGACCTGCAGGCGGGGGTCGAGAATTGGGCGAAGCCGGGGCGGTTCCTCACAGAAACTCTACGAGATCACATGTAACATCAGCATATCAATGGCGTCATATAGGCTGAGGCACAGCCTTGGAAGCCATCTTCATGCCCTTTCGAGTCGTCTCAGGCACCTTGCTCGTCTTTCTCGTGCCTGGTCTCCCCTGGAGTTACGTACTCTTGGGTCGAGGTAGGATATCCACGGTCGAGAGGTTGGGCATAAGCCTGGGCCTCAGCATCGCGCTGTGCCCGCTTGGCCTCTTCCTGCTCAACACCCTCTTGGACATCCCCATCGATAGCAAGACCACCCTAGTGCTCGTCCTCGCCGTGGCCTTGGTAGGCACGTTGGCCGCGTTCTGGCGGGTACTGCTGCGAGCCCGGGCCGCCACGATGACGAGGCTGGGTACTGCGAGGCAATGGGGAGG
>JALHUG010000102.1 GCA_022866185.1 Dehalococcoidia bacterium | reverse complement strand
GGGGATCTCCACCCACAGGTCACGCGGGATGCTGAAGACGCCGGCCGTCTTGCTGAAGGGATCGATGCTGACCACGAACATGGAGTCGGTGCGAGTGGGGGAGTCCGGCGGATCGTCCACGCGGCGGTCGAGGCCCATCACCAGTATGTTGATCCGCTCCTCGATGGTGGCCGCCTCGGGATTGCCGGCATCTACGCCGGGCAGCTTATTGAGACCGGGCAGGTTGAGTTCATTGCCGGGCAGGAAAATATGGTCGGCCTGGGTGGCCACGACAAGAGCCAGGTAGAAGGCAGCAGCAGCAAAGATGGCGATACCGAAGATGAGCAAGGGGTTCCGATGTGCCTCACCCCCGCCCACCTTCATCCCCTCGGCGGGATGGCCTTCTTCGTCAAAGCCGGAACGCCAACTCACAAGAAGAACCCTAGATTAGCGCAAGCCCTGTGTCAATCTGCTTAAGCACGGCCCGATAAAGGCTCCTCGGCCAGCACCCCCTGGGGGGCGTTCACCGCATCCCCAAGCTCCAGCACCAGCGTCTGTCTGGAGACGATGCGCCCCCGCCGCAGATAGAGGCGGGACACGCGGGCGGAGATGCCGCACAGTATCTCGTAGCTAATAGTGCCGCACAGCTCGGCCACCTCGTCCGCCGATATCTCCTCCTCCCCCTGACAGCCGATGATCACCACCTCGTCGTCTACGGCCACATCGGGGATGTCGCTGAGGTCCACCATGCACATATCCATGCACACCCGCCCCACGATCGGCGCCCGCTGGCCGCGGACGAGCACGCTACCGCGATTGGAGAGAGCGCGGGGCAGGCCGTCGGCATAGCCGCACAGCACCAGACCGATGAGGCTGGGACGAGGCGCCCTCCACGTGCGACCGTAGCTCACCGACTCACCCGGTGCAAGGGAGATCAGACGGGCCACATGGCTCTTGAGGGATAGCGCCGGCCTGAGGGGTAGGCTTCGGTTCACCTGGCTGGAGGGATAGCAGCCGTAGATGCCCAGGCCCGGCCTTACCATCTCCAGACTCCTGTCGGGCATATCCAGAAGGGTGGCTGTGTTGGACACGTGCCGAATGGGCACCCAGTCCAGTTGCTCGGCCACCGAAAGGAAGAGCGTGTGCTGCTCCAGCATGTAGCTCTTGTCCCCTTCGTCGGCGGAGGCGAAGTGGGTGAATAGGCCCTCCACCTGAATGCCAGCCAAGTCGCGCAGCCAGCGGCCCAGCTCAACGGCCTCGCTGGGTGGAAGGCCGTAGCGGTTGAGGCCGGTGTCCACCTTCAGGTGGACGGCCACCTCGATCCCCCGCTCGCTGGCTACGCGAGCGAGGGCGAGAGCCATCTCGCGAGAGACAACCGAGGGGGTGAGAGACAGGTCAACCAGGCGCTGGGCCTCCGCCGTCGGCGTGTGGCCCATTACCAGGATGGGCGCAGTGATACCCGCCCGGCGAAGCTGCTCCCCTTCGTCGACGCAGATAACGCCCAGCCGATCGGCGCCGGCGGCCAGGGCTGCTCGGGCCACCGCCACGGCACCGTGGCCATAGGCGTTGGCCTTGACTACGGCCAGAAGGGCAGCCCCATTGGCCTGGCTCTTGAGAAGACGGACGTTATCAGCCAGGGCGTCCAGGTCGATCTCCGCCCAGACGCGACCCTCCTGCCAGGGATATGAAGATACGCTCTGCGGCTGCATCGCCATTTCGCTAATTTAGAACGCTCCCATTCGGGAAAAGGTTTCTAAAACGTCAGACGGCGCCGGTCAGGGGACCAGGGCCCAATCCTTCGGCAGGCGGTATCTGTAGACGGTATCGGTGGGGCCGCTGCCATCGAACACGCGGGCGTGGCCCGTGCGCCGTATCTCCTGATAGGTGTTGACGATTTGGATGATGCGCCTGGCCCGCAGGTTGAAGATCACAGCGCCCGCCTTCACCGGCCGCAAGCTGATTTCGCGGGTCAGGTCATCGACGACTCGGAACACAGGCTGCTCATGGGGAGGACAGAACTCCAGGGCTTGGTGGATGGCCTGGTAGTTGCCTCTGGCATTACGCTCTTCAAAGATGGCCAGGCCGTTGAGCACCTGCTCTCCGAGGTAGTGATAGTAGGGGTCAGCTCCCGCCAGCAGTTCCTCCAGACTAGAGGGGTTAGCCGAGCAGGCGGCAGCCAGGGCCGCCAAGGCATCAGCATGGACTATGAAGCTGACGACACCCCGCTCATCCACCACCGTACAGCGGATCACATTCACAACCGCATTCGCCGCCTTGCCTGAGCAGTCTGGGGTAGCGTAACATTTCGCTTCGAGCGCTGTCAACGAAGAACACGGGCCGTCAGATAGGCATTATACT
>JALHUG010000014.1 GCA_022866185.1 Dehalococcoidia bacterium | reverse complement strand
TAGCGGCCCGTCTCCTGATAGTGCTGGTCGCGAGCGGCGGCGCACTCGATGGTGGCTGTCACCTGGGGCACGCCCACGCCCAGCACCTCGCGGGTGGTGCAAATGGCGCCGGGGCCTACGCCCACCAGCACACCCGCGATCCCCGTCTCCATCAGCTCCTTGCAGGCGCGATAGGTGACGGTGTTGCCCACCAGCACCGGCACCGGCAGTTGCTGGCAAAGCTCCGGCAGGATAAGACCGCGAATGCTGTGAGAGATGTGGCGGGCTGTGGTCACGGTCGCCTTGGCCACGAAGATGTCGGCGCCAGCCTCCACTGCCGCTGGCGCCAGGCGCTTGGTGCTGGCGGGGGTAGCCGAAACGGCGCACACCGCTCCCGCCGCCTTGATCTCGCCGATCCGCTCGCCGATGAGGTCCTCCCGGATGGGCTGGGAGTAGACCTTCTGGATGACGGCGGTAGCATCCTCGTCGCTGGCCGAGAGGATCTCCGCCAGGGCAGCATCGGGGTCGCTGTAGCGGGTCTGGAGGCCCTCCAGGTTGAGGAGCGCCAGGCCGCCCATCTTGTGGAACATGACAGCGAAGCGAGGGTCGACCACGGCATCGAGGTCGGCGGCCAGAACGGGCATGGCGAAGCGGAAGCGGTCGAGGGCGAAAGAGGCATCGCTCAGCTCGGGATTGACGGTCGCCTCGCCGGGAACGATGGCCACATCGTCGAATCCGTAGGCTGGCCGTAGCTCCTTGAGATGTGGCACGATCATCGCCCTGTCACTCCCTTGTGCTGGTTCCCCTAGCCTTGATTATTGGCCAAAATATATCAAAGGCCCTACGTCCGGTCAACAAGAATTCCGTCTGGAAAAGCGTTAGAATTGTGAAAAGAGATAAGCAGCTAGATCTTAGGCGTTCGTCCGGTAACTATCCCTTGACTGTATAGGCATCTTCAGGGCTACCTAAATGAGTATGCTTGGCGGTACAACCGCCGGAATGATGGTCAGGCGCAGTTTGAGGCGCTACTTCTTCGGTCTGCGCGGAGTTGAGGGTTTGACCTTCGCCGCCTTCTTGAGATCGCGCAGGAACTCCTCGCGCTGCGGGACGGGGATTTCGTGTCCCTTTGAGGTCCGCTGCTTGGGGGACTTTTACTTCCTCATGTCCTGAGTATACATCATGCCACTTCTTCCATTCGAAACGTGCAGGCACCGTATCGCACGCGCAGAGGCACACCACGAAGCCTTCGCCGCGCTGTGGAATGAAGCTATTAGCGAAGGCGATCTGTATTCGACGTGCCTCAATATACAAGACGACGGGACAGGAAGCATCTGGATTGCGCCACGATTCGAGGGAGGGCTTCCGGACGCATTCAGTCTCGAATTCGGCGAGTTCTTGTACCAATTGCGAAGCGCGCTGGATGCCTGTGTCTATGCCGCAGCCATCGTTGACTCCCGCCAAGACCCTCCCCCCGATGACGAGCATCTTGAATTTCCGATCTGTGCTTCTCGCGCCAGTTTCAAGAATGCAAGTAGGAAGATCAGGCCACTCGCGGAGGAGCGTCGGCGCATCATCGAGTCGGTACAGCCGTACAATGCTCCTCCCCTGGACAACAACCTCCTTGTTCTGAACCCTCACCGCACTCTCGCTATTCTCAATGACTGGGCACGCAAAGACAGGCACCGGAAGCTTCACATCGTCGGTGGATGGGCATCCAATGCTAACCCCCAATTGCGACTTCCCGATGGTGTTGAGCTGGAATATATGATGGTCGTCAATGACGGACTGCTGGAACACGATAGCGAAATCGCGTCCTTCAAGGTTAGAAGGTATGTTCCCGGGTCTGAGCCGAAGATACAGGCAAACCCCGATCTCTTTATCGATATAGCGATCGATGAGCCCCCGCCAATGTGTGCGGACAATGACACGCTTGATGGGCGCACCAAATCGATGATCGTTTGGGTCAAGGCAACCGTTCGGGAAATTGAGGCGAGCTTTTCCGAGTATCCGCCTCGCGTCACTCGCATTGATGCGGCTTCCTCTATTCATCGGCAACCTCTACAGTGATGGTATAGTTGCCGTTCGTCCTATAATGAAGCGACGATCGAAGGAGAGCCATGCCGACTCTGTACCTAGTGGCCACGCCCATCGGCAACCTGGAGGACATCACTCTGCGCGCGCTGCGTGTCCTGCAGGAGGTCTCGCTCATCGCCGCCGAGGATACCCGTACCACCCGCAAGCTCCTCAGCCACTACGGGATCAAGGCTCGCCTCACCAGCTACCACGAGCACAACAAGGGGGCCAAGATACCCTACATCCTGGCTGCCCTCCAACACGGCGACGTGGCCCTGGTCTCCGAGGCGGGGACGCCAGGGCTGAGCGACCCCGGCTACGACCTGGTGGCAGCGGCGGCAGAAACGGGGGTGCCAGTGACGACCGTGCCCGGCCCCTCGGCGGTGGTGGCTGCCCTGGCCGTCTCCGGCCTGCCCACCCGTCAGTTCACCTACGTCGGCTTCCTGCCGCGACGGTCGGGCGAGCGCCGTCGCCTCCTCTCTGCGCTGGCGCCCCGGCCTCAGACCATCGTCGCCCTGGAATCGCCCCATCGCCTGCTGGCCACCCTCGCTGACCTGCTGGCCGTCCTGGGCGACCGGCGCATCGCCGTCTGCCGCGAACTCACCAAGCTGCACGAGGAGGTGTTTCGCGGCGCCATCAGCGAGGCCATCGCCCACTTCCGGGAGCCTCGCGGCGAGTTCACCCTGGTGCTGGCAGGGGCGAGCGAACCCGCCGAGGCCGTCGTGCCCACAGAGGCTGTCCTGGCAGAGCTGCGCCAGTTGCGCGAGCAGGGGGTGGCTCCCCGCCAGGCGGTGACCCAGGTGGCCCAGCGATTCGGCCTGCCGCGGCGGCAGGTGTACCGCCTCTGGCTGCAGCTATAGGTGACTGATTCATGATTGGTGAGTTCGGCGCTCGTGGGTTCATACACAACCCCCGCCTGAAGGCTGGGGCATGGGGAGACGAATCCGATGCCCCCGCCTTATGGCGTTCAACTATTTGAATTCACCTCTGCGGGATAAATCCCGCAGCTTCCCCAAAGCTGAGGGTTTCAACCCTCAGGGGTGTTCTTATTTTCTTGATGGCCATCAGGCGGGGGTCGGGCACCATGCCACCAGCAGCGAACCGGCCATAGCTATCGTGAGAGCCTGGGCAGTGACGCCCAGCTATGCTAAAATTGCGCCGTGATCGCGGTTGCCAGACAGCGGGCAGGAGGAGACCCTTGGCTGAGAAGAGCCTCATCTGCGTAGCGTGGCCATATGCCAACGGCTCGTTGCACCTGGGGCAGATCGTCAGTTGTCAGCTTCCAGCCGATATCCTTGCGCGCTACCACCGCGCCAGGGGCAACCGCGTTCTCATGGTCTCGGGTAGCGACCAGCACGGCACCCCCATAACCGTCCGTGCCGAGCAGGAGGGCCGCTCGCCCCAGGAAGTGGCCGCCCAGTTCCACCAGGAGTTCCTGGACTGCTGGCAACGCCTGGGCATAACCTTCGATCTCTACACCACCACCGGCACCGAGAACCACGCCAGTGTCACTCAGGACATCTTCCTGGCCCTCCTGAACAAGGGCCATATCTACAAGGAGAGCATGCCGCTGCCCTACTGCCCCAACGAGCGCCGCTTTCTCCCCGATCGCTATGTGGAGGGGACCTGCCCCCATTGCGGTTTCACCGATGCCCGCGGCGACCAGTGCGACAACTGCGGCAAGACACTCAACGCCACCGAGCTTTTGGAGATGCGCTGCCGCCTCTGTGGCGCCAAGCCGGAGATTCGCCATTCGGAGCACTTCTTCCTTCGCCTGAGCGCCTTCAACGAACGCCTCAAGGAGTGGGTGAGCGACAAGACCCACTGGCGCAAGGCCGTCCTCAACTGGACGCTGGGCTTGCTCACCGAAGGCCTTCAGGATCGGGCGGTCACCCGCGACATCGAGTGGGGCGTACCCATTCCCGTCGCGGGCTACGAGGACAAGCGCATCTACGTCTGGTTCGAGGCGGTCATTGGCTATCTGTCGGCGGCCAAGGAGTGGGCCAAAGGTAGCGGCAACCCAGAGGCTTGGCGAGAGTTCTGGCAGGACCCAGATTGCAGGAGCTACTACTTCCTGGGCAAAGACAACATCCCCTTTCACACCATCATCTGGCCGGCCATGCTCATGGGCTACGACGGCCTCAATCTGCCCTATGACGTCCCTGCCAGTCAGTATCTCACCATGCGGGGCAGCAAGGTCTCCACCAGCCGCCGGTGGGCCGTCTGGCTGCCCGACTTCCTGTCGCGCTACGACCCCGACTCCCTGCGCTACCACCTGTCGGTGACCATGCCCGAGACGTCCGACAGCGACTTCACCTGGGCGGACTTCGTTCGCCGCAACAACGATGAGCTGGTGGCCACCTGGGGCAACCTGGTGCACCGCGTGCTCACCTTCACCTACCGTCATTTCGACGGGGCCGTCCCTCAGCCGGGCGAGCTGGATGAGGCCGACCGCCATCTGCTGGCGCGCGCCGAGGAGACCCTGGCCCAGGTGGGGGAAGAGATAGGCCTCTGCCACTTTCGTGGCGGCATCGGCGCTGGCATGGCCATGGCCCAGGAGGCCAACCGCTACCTGGAGGAGAAATCGCCCTGGCGGATCATCCGGGATGATCGGCAGAAGGCGGCCACTGCCCTCTATGCAGCCATCGGGGTCATCAACGGCCTGAAGACCGCCTTCTACCCCTACATGCCCTTCACCTGCCAGCGGCTGCACGGCTACCTGGGCTACGATGGGCCCGTCCAAGATGGTGGCTGGCAGTTTGCTCTGCCGCTACCCCGCCAGCCCATCGCCCAACCGGAGCCCCTGTTCAAGAAGCTGGAGCCGCAGATCGTGGAGGAGGAAGAGACCCGCCTGGGGCAATGAACATGCTCATCGACTCCCACTGTCATCTCCATTTCCCCCGGTTTCAAGGTGATCGCGCGCAGGTT
>JALHUG010000101.1 GCA_022866185.1 Dehalococcoidia bacterium | reverse complement strand
GATGAGGGTGATGGCGCGACCAGACCGCCCCATCCGCCCGGTCCGGCCGACGCGATGGGTGAAAAGGTCAGCAGTCTCCGGCAACTCGTAGTTGATCACGCGCTCGATGCTCAGCACGTCGAGCCCGCGGGCGGCCACATTCGTCGCCACCAGGATCGCCACCCGACCGGAGCGAAAGCTGTCCAGGGCGCGGTCTCGCTCTCCCTGACTGAGGTTCCCCTGGAGCACGGCCACCCTGTATCCTGCTGCCTCCAGGCGGCTGCCTAGGTTGCGCACGCCGTGTTTGGTGCGGCCGAAAACGAGGGTCGCACCGTTCGTCGATTCATCCAATAACTGCCGGAGCACCTGGAACTTGTCGCCCTGCCAAACCTCAATCACCACGTGGTCGATGTCCGGTTCCACTTCTTCGGACACAGCAGATGTGATGACAGCGGGCTCCACGAGGTGGCGGGCGGCGATGGTGTGCACCCACGGCGGCGTCGTTGCCGAAAAGAGCGCGGTCTGCCGACTACGAGGCGTCATCGCGAGGATGCGCTCGACATCCGGCGCGAACCCCAGGTCGAGCATTTCGTCGGCTTCGTCTACCACTAGCATGCGTACCTGTTCGAGGCGCAGCGTACGCCGCCGGAGGTGGTCCAGCACCCGACCGGGCGTGCCGACGACGATCTGGGCGCCTTTATTGAGCGCCATCTCCTGCGGCCCGAAGGCGCGTCCCCCGTAGAGAAGCGCGACGTTCAGCCCGGCGCGCCTGCCCAGCTCGGCAAGAACTCCGCCCACCTGGTGGGCCAGCTCCCGCGTGGGCGTCAGGACCAGCGCTTGGACTTGGCGCTGGTGCGGATCGCAGCGCTCCATGAGTGGCAAGCCGAAGGCCAGCGTCTTGCCGGAGCCGGTGTACGCTTGGCCGATCACGTCGCGTCTTGCCAGGAGCAACGGGATAGCTTGCTCCTGGATAGGCGTTGGGGTGTCGATGGTCATGGCGGTCAGGGCCTCCCGACTAGATGTGCGGAGGCCAAAGCTATGAAAAGAGGTCACAGAATTCCTTTCTTCCCGGAGGCGATCTGGGAGAGAACCACGCGGGGATTGAGAGCGGAAGCGCTTGAAGTAAAGATGTTACCGCTAGTGTAACCGATTATCGTGCGGAGTGCAAACTAGAGGAAGCGCAGGCGGCCTTGAACGAATTGGCGGGTGCACTGAAACCTTGACGACCCAGCGCCGTTATACTATGCGATCATGGTTGTCGCTCGCATCCTGTTCGGTTTCGTAGTACTGAGTGCTCTGCTTCTCGTTGCCTGTGTCAGCGAAGGGGAGGGAGTGGTGCAGCCTTCCCCAGCAGCGGCGTCGGGCCGATGACGGTGGCCATGCTCCTGACGAACACGCTGAAGGCAGCGGAGGCGCTGACGGCGGGGGAGGCGGACCCGCGATGGCGCAATGCGGCCAAGCCGAGAGGCCCTTGCATGGGACGTAACGAACGTCTTCCATTGACTGAATTTAACGGCTAGAACCGATGTGCCATAATCTCGGTGGATGGCTACGAAAGCTGTTCCAACGTCTCTCCCTCGGACTCTAGGCATCGTCAATGATCGGCCTGATCCTCGGCGCCGGATTCTCCAAGTGGGCAGCCGGCCTGCCATTGGCCTCCGAGCTTTTTGATTTCGCGATCACGGCGCACAACCAACGCGACGCCAGAAGGCTTCAGAGGGTTGTCAGGTTGAAGGCTCAGTGGGACGAGGCCAACCCCTACGGCCTCTCCGAACAGTTTGTGGCGGATGCGCTGCGTTCCTCAGATCGAAACCGTAGGTTGGTTAGCTGGTACGTCACCCGACGTCTGCTTGACCCGTTTATCGGAACAGTGGTGGGGGGGACCCAATCGCTGATGATCGATGATAGCCGAAGACTCCAGCACGAGGGAATTCGAATCGCCCAGCAGTTCCTTCGTCAGTTTGAAGAGAGCCGGCTCTCCGGAATAGTCACTACGAACTACGATCTGTTGGTGGAATATGCCCTTGGGACCGGCGGATTTAACTATGGAGCCCTCGATGAAGAACTCAAAGGCCGGGGGAAGAACCCCTGGTTTCCCTGGCAAGGCATTCCCGTCAAGCTGACGGGATCCCGTCGGCTCGCGAAGATTCATGGCAGTGTATCGTGGGATGGGAACAGCTGTTACACGGACGGCAGGTGCGGAGTAAAAGGAACGGCCTTGATCGTCCCACCCGGTTCAGAAAAGGAGACGCCGGAGCGCCTAAGATCGACCTGGGGCTTAGCCCGATCCATATTGGCAGACTCGACAGACCTGCTGGTTTTTGGCTTCGCGTTTAACCCCTACGACGAAGCTGCGCTGACTCTCTTGGCCACCGCTGGCCGGCAAGTGAGGTCCGTTTTCCTGATAGACCCCGACCCGAAGATCGGGCTGGCGCAGCAGGTTTGGCCCGGCGCATGTACACAAGCATTTGAACCGCCGCCACAGGACAACGCCGGCTTCGGAGCCTGGGTTCGGGACTCTGGGCTGTTCTAGCTGCAGCAGGCTCTGTGGAGCGCCTAAGATTCGGCTTTCGGCGTTGGCCTGCACTTTATCCCCACACAGTGTGCGGTCATTTTGGAGGAGAGACGGCCTGGAGCGGCCAGGTGCCACTTGAGGAAGCCAAGCGAGTAGCTGAGGGCCTGAACCGCTGAGGCCTAGCCGTCCGCCAATGCCGCCCAACGCCAGCGCGTGGGGCGTGGTGCCAGCGCTCGCGCGAGAGTGAACCCGCCCGCGTCAGGCTGAGTGCCTCATCCCCCTTCATTTCCTATCGTCTCTCTGATACCCTTGCCAGCGGAGGATCAGGCATGTCCACCGGCGCTCGCACGGGCGTGGCGAATCTGCCCCTGCACTATGGCGCGGCTCCCAGGTGGCTGTTCGAGCGGATGACCAGGCTGGCTCGCCAGGTCACCCTGGTCATCGTCGAGGAGTTCGGGCCGCAGGAGGTGCTGGCCAAGCTGTCGGACCCGCTGTGGTTCCAGGCCTTCGGCTGCGTCCTGGGCTTCGACTGGCACTCCAGCGGCGTCACCACCACCGTCTGCGGCGCCCTCAAGGAGGGCCTGCGCGGGCTGGAGAGGGACTCGGGGCTGTTCGTGGCCGGCGGCAAGGGCAAGACCTCGCGCAAGACGCCCCAGGAGCTCGAGGCCTTCGGCGAGCGCTTTGGCTTCGAGCCAGCGGGCCTGGTGTACGCCTCGCGCATGGCGGCCAAGGTGGACTCGGCCGCCCTCCAGGACGGCTATCAGCTCTACCACCACACCTTCGTCTGCAGCGGCGATGGCGCCTGGACGGTCATCCAGCA
Source organism: Dehalococcoidia bacterium (assembly GCA_022866185.1). Lineage (GTDB taxonomy): Bacteria > Chloroflexota > Dehalococcoidia > SM23-28-2 > SM23-28-2 > SM23-28-2. The sequence goes on along the minus strand of JALHUG010000101.1, from coordinate 2,489 downwards.
GGGGATGAACGAGGCCACCCGCTGGGCGCGTCGCTACCACTGGCTTTCGGCGGCGGTGGACGATTTCGTCTGCGAGCCCCACAAGGCCATCTGCTCCGACGAGCGCGGCGTCGTGCTGAACATGGTGGCTGAGGAGAGCGGCGAGTGCCGCGACCTGAGCGCCCGCCTGGCGGGCGAGAATCCCGACAAGCTGGTGGGGGAGCTGAAGCGCCTGCAGACGCTCGAGCTGCCCGAGCGCCATCACCTCGAGGCCAGCGACATCCATCCCGATAAGCTGGCCAAGATCTTCCTCAAGACCTATGAGCGCCAGCCCGAGGACTTCGAGCGTCTTCTGGGCCTGGAGGGCGTGGGCGCCAAGAGCATCCGCGCCCTGGCCCTCGTCTCGGAGTTGGTGTACGGGGCCAAGGCCAGCGTGCGCGACCCCGCCCGATTCTCCTTCGCCCACGGCGGCAAGGACGGCCATCCCTATCCGGTCGACCGCCGCACCTACGACCGCTCCATCGAGGCCCTGCGTGCGGCGGTGGAGCGGGCCAAGCTGGGCCAGCGTGAGAAGCTGGAGGCGCTGCGGCGGCTTGCGGCTGTATAATAGGGTCGACATGGAGATCCGCCAGCTTCACCCCTGGAATCTGGAGCCCCGCGACGCAATAGCCACCCAGAAGCGGCTGGCTGCGCAGGTCGTGCTGGAGGGCTCGCCGCAGGACGTGCGCACGGTGGCCGGGGCGGACATCTCGACCGCCGGCGGCCGGGGCCGCGGCGCCGTGGTCGTGCTCAGCTACCCCGACCTGCAGGTGCTGGAGAGCCAGGTGGTCGAATCGGAGCTGGCGTTTCCCTACATACCGGGGCTGCTGGCCTTCCGCGAGGTGCCGGTGCTGGCCGAGGCCTTCCAGCGCCTCTCTGTCAGGCCTGACCTGCTCTTGGTGGACGGCCAGGGGCTGGCCCACCAGCGTCGCTTCGGCATCGCCTGCCACCTGGGGCTGCTGCTCGACCTGCCGACCATCGGCTGCGCCAAGTCGCGCCTGGTGGGCGAGCATGGGCCCGTGGACGAGGAGGCGGGCAGCCGGACAGAGCTACGCGACGGGTCGGAGGTCATCGGCCTGGTGGTGCGCACGCGGGCAGGGGTGACGCCCGTCTACGTATCGGTGGGCCATCGCATCGGCTTGGCGGAAGCGGCGGAGTGGGTTCTATCCCTCTGCCGCGGCTATCGCCTGCCGGACCCTGCTCGCCTGGCTCACCAGGCGGCCGGCGGCCAGGCGATGCCGGTGGCGGCGCAGCCGGCGGGCGAGCAGATGTCGCTATTCTAGCAATCTAAGCGCAAGGTGGTCGGTACTGCCATGCAAGAGGTAAAAGAGGTTATCAAGCAGCTCTCCGAGCGCATCTTCCGCATAACGGAGAGTCTTTGACATCGCTGGCCAAGAACGCGAGATAGCCGTCCTCGAGAGCCGCTCTGCTCAGCCTGACTTCTGGGGCGACTCTCAGGAGGCCCAGAAGGTGATGCGTCGCCTGGCCGAGGCTCGCGAGCAGGTGGAGACCTGGCGTGGCCTGGAGGTCAACGTGGGCGAGCTGTCCGGCCTGCTGGAGTTGGCGGAGGCGGAGGGGGACGAGGCGACGGCGGCGGACGTGTCCGCTGAGGCTAAGGCGCTGGCGGCGCGGCTGGACAAGCTGGAGATGTCCTTGGCCCTCTCCGGCCAGTATGACCGTCGCGATGTCATCCTGGCCGTCCACGCCGGCGCTGGCGGCACCGACTCTCAGGACTGGGCGGATATGCTCCTGCGCATGTACCTTCGCTGGGCGGAGGGCCACGGCTACCAGGCGCGCGTGCTGGACATGACGGTGGGGGAGGAGGCGGGGATCAAGAGCGCGACGGTGGAGGTGGCCGGCCGCAACGCCTACGGCTACCTGCGGGCCGAGCGTGGCGTCCACCGCCTGGTGCGCCTATCGCCCTTTGACCTCGCCCACGCCCGCCACACCTCCTTCGCTCTGGTGGAGGTGCTGCCCCAGGTCGAAGACGTGGCGGAGGTGATCATCGACCCCGATGACCTGCGCATCGACGTGTTCCGGGCCAGTGGCCACGGCGGCCAGAACGTCCAGAAGAACGCCACGGCCGTCCGCATCACCCACAACCCCAGCGGCATCGTGGTCTCCTGCCAGAACGAGCGGTCGCAGTATCGCAACAAAGATATCGCCATGAAGGTGCTCCAGGCGCGCCTGCTGGAGCGCGAGCTGGAGCGCCACGCTGAGGAGAAGGTTCGCCTCAAGGGGGAGCACGTCTCGGCCGCCTGGGGCAACCAGATCCGCAGCTACGTGCTTCATCCCTACAAGATGGTGAAGGACCATCGCACGGGCTACGAGAGCAGTGACGTCGAGGCTGTCCTGGACGGCGAGCTCGATGAGCTTCTGCGGGCCTATCAGAAGGCCACGCTCGGCAAGGACGGGGGATGAAGAGGCTTCTAGAAGCAGTTTCAAGAACGGCTTGCTACCCCCGCCTGAAG
>JALHUG010000100.1 GCA_022866185.1 Dehalococcoidia bacterium | reverse complement strand
GTTCTGCACAGCACCAGAACCGACTGCGGGCGCCATGATCCCTGGCATGTCCTGGCTCAGGTCGCGGGCAGCCTTATCTCGCCCTTCCTCCGAAAAGATCTGAACCCCCGGCTCCTCCACCAGGAAGGAGGTGTAGGGGGTCATCACGCCGTAGCGCAGGCTCAAGTCCACGATCTCATCCACAAGCTCCTGCTCCGTCCCGTACAGGCGTATCTGGTTGAGCAGGTAGCCGATCTTGCGGGTGGCCCACAGGCGGGGCAGGAAGTCCATCTCCTCCGACTCAGCCGGGAAGACCTGACCGGCGTAGGAGAAGGTCTGCTCCTCCCCGTTCACCGCGCCGCTAAGGCCCAGGGTGACGGTTCCCTCGCCCCGGTAGCGGCCCACGACGACAAGCTGGGAGCCGGCGAACAGGTCGGGCAAGGGCTGGGGGTACACGTCGAGGACGTTGATGTCCCCCAGGTCCAGGCTGATATCGGTGAGCACGGGTGTGCTCACCTTCTCGTAGAATACCGATACTGTCTGGCCGATGTCCTCGCCCGGTCGCACGTAGTCGCTGGCGCCACGGTTCTCCTGAGCGATGCTGTCCAGCAGGACAGTGTTCACGTCATCGCCTACGCCAAAGGCGAACAGCCTCACCGTAGAGCCAGCGGCGTCCCGAACGTTGGCGATGATCGGCCCCGCCTCCTGAATGCCCACGGTGGGCTGGCCATCGGTCAGGAAGATGATGATCTCCGGCCGCTCGCCGGGCAGATTATCCAAGGCCTCCAGCAGCGCCTCGTTGATGTTGGTGCCGCCGCCGGCCCTCAGCCCCCGAACGAAGTCACCGGCGTCCTCAGCGCGGCTGGCGCTCTGGAGGTTCGGCGCGTAGAGGTCGATGCTGGTGCTGAAGGCCAGAATGTTGAAGCGGTCGTCGGGGTTCAGGCGGTCGAGGATGAACTGCACCGCCTCCTGGACCTGATCTAGCTTCTCCCCAGCCATGCTGCCCGAGACGTCCACCACCACCATCACGTCCTTAGCCACCACATCCTGCTGGCTGAAGTCTGTCTTGGGCGCCACCAGCAGCAGGAAGAAGCCGTCCTCGCCCTCCTGGCGGTAGGTGGTGAGGCTCGCCCCGATGTCCTCAGAGGAGACGGAGTAGAACAGCTCGAAGTCGGTGCTGGGCGTCACGTCGCTGGCCTCATAGCTGGCGGTGACCTGCGTCTCGCTCTGGCGGCTGATGGCGATGTCGTGGCTGGGTGAGTAGACGGCCTTGATCGGGGCCTGGGAGCGCACGTCCACGCTGATGGTCACCTCTTCCAGCGGGCGAGGCGAGAACTTCTCCGTGTTCAGGGGGTAGACGAAGCGAACGAGGCCGCCATCCTGGCTCAGCACCTGAGTGTAGGCGATCTGGATGCGCCGTTCGCTATGGGCCGGGATGGGGAACACCTGCGCCTGGAACATATTGCGGCCCACATACTCCAGCAGGGCGGGGTCCTGCCGCCGGCGCACGATGTCTTCGTAGATGGCGCGGGCCTCCTCCTTGTCCAGAATGCGTCCCTCCAGGCGCTCGCCGTCCACATACATGGCGAAATCGGATATGGCGGCGTCTTCCGGCAGAGGGAAGATGTAGGTGCCCTCTAGCGCGAAGTCGGCCTCGTTGAGGAATGCCTGATCGATCTTCACCTGGGCCACCTGGTTGTCGATCTCCACCTCCACCCGGTGGTACTTGATGGGCAGGAAGGGAACCACAATTTGGTCAGGCGGGATCGGCTCTGGCGGATCGGGGATGACTATGCCATCCGCCCAGGCCGACTGGGTAAACAAGAGCAACGCACCCAAGACCGCAGCGAAAACGGCTGTTCGTCGCAAAATGCCAACCATCCTAACACCTCCGGATTCCGCGCCCACCTCAGGCGCTTGGAACCTCTGCTGGTAGGACGTTGGCGGCGGGGGAAAAGTTCCCCCAGGCGCTAGACCAGCCGCAGCATCAGCCGGTAGGCCTGGAAGAAGAATACGATGAGGTCGGCCAGAAAGCTGAGCGGATTGGCGGTGACGGTGGGGTCCACGTGGCGGAAGAGGTCCAGCTCGGCATAGTAGACGTCGTTTTGGCCGCGCGCTGCCTCGGCCAGACGCCGCGACTCCGCGCAGGGGAGAAACCGGTCGTGGCGGTCATGGACGATGAATAGCTCCGTGTGCAGGCCGTCGATGCTGTCGCTGGGGGAAAGCCGCCGCAGGGTGGCAGCGTCCTCCGGCCAGAGCTGGGCCAGCAGCTCCTGGGCCCGGTCGGGGTCGTGGTTGTCCAGCAGCTCGAAGATGACGCGCGAGCGGGGAGAGAGCTCGCCTACCTCCTGCCTGGCCGACTGGCCATCCTCCAAGAAGATGCGGCTCAGGATGTCGCGGTCGCCGGCGTCATCGACGTAGTAGATCAGGCTGTGCCGCAGAACTTGCACCGTCTTGTCGTCGGGATGCCAGTCCTCTCGCTCGCCGTTGTAGGCGATGGTCCGGCTGGTGACGGCGGCGATCACGTCGCGCAGGTCGTAGTAGCCGCCGAAGGAGGCGAAGAAGGCGACATCGTCGCTGATGCGGGGGTCGCTGGCCGCGACTAGGCTCATGCCTGCCCCCACCGAAAAGCCCAGATAGCCCATCCGCTCCTCATCCACGAACTCCCGCCCCTTCAGGTAGTCAAAGGCAGCCACCAGCGCCTCGATCTCCTCCGGCACCATCTCGTCGCGCAGAAGGTGCTTCAGCTCGGGGATCATCACCACAACGCCAGCGCGGGCGACATTTTGGGCCAGGCGCACCGCCCGCGGGTCGGTGCGCGCCTGCGGGGCCGCGCCGATGACCACCACCACCGCCCCGTGGCGGCCGCCGTCGTCGGGCCGATAGATGTCGGCCACCACCTCCTGTGAGCCGTAGGAGAAGGTCACCTCTTCCTTAATGGGCTCGGAGGTCGTCAGCTTCAGGGGGGTTACCGGCGCATCAACGAAGAGGTCAGGCATCATCGAGGCCGTGGTCAGGGCCACCCGCGTGTACCTGTTGGCCCATAGCCCAGCAAAAAGGGCCACGAGCAGCACCAGGAAGACGCCAATTATCAGGAGGGCTCGCCGATATCGCTGCATTGACTTTCAGCACAGAACGCGGTTTGCTACCATTCTATTGCAGGGCCTGCCATGAAAGATAGAATTGCCTCTCTGCCACGAGGGCTTTACGTCATCATCGACCCGGAGGTGGCCGCTGGCCTCCCGGAGGAGGAGATAGCCCGCCAGGCCATCGAGGGCGGGGCCAGGCTTGTCCAGCTTCGGGACAAGCAGCGCGAGAAGGGGCTGCAACTGGCGGTCGCCCGAAGGCTGAAAGAGGTCTGCGCCCAGGCCGGCGTTCCCCTGATCATCAACGACCACCTGGACCTGGCCCTGGCGGCGGAAGCGGACGGCGTCCATGTCGGTCAGAAGGACCTGCCGGTGAGCGTCGTGCGGCGGCTGATGCCGGAAGGCATCATCGGCTGCTCCACCAACAACGTCGAAGAGGCCCTGCGCGCCCAGGCCGACGGCGCCAGCTACGTCTCGGTGGGCCGCCTGTTCCCTACCGACTCCAAGGCCGACACCCGACCGGCAACCCTGGAGACGCTCCGCGCTGTCAAGGAGGCCGTCCGCATCCCCGTGGCGGCCATCGGCGGCATCAACGAGGAGAACATCGACGCCGTCCTGGCGGCAGGGGCCGACCTGGTGGCGGTCATCGGGGCGGTAGTGGCCGCCCCCGACGTGCGCGAGGCGGCGCGGCGGCTAGCCGACAGGATCAACGAGCACTGGGGGCGGGTAGCGTCCTAATCTGATGGGTAGGGCTTGAAGTATGAGGGTCGCGCACGCCGCGTCCATGAAGCCACTCGCTCCAAGTCATAAATCCTTGGTTGTGTGCCTTTGAATACCACAAGTTCAACGCGTTTGCCCAGCTCAACTGTGCGTTCAATTGGGGGCACCAAATCGGCATCAGCGCTCACCACGATGGCTTGGTCGAAGTAGTCCTTGCAGGCCAAATAGACCATGTCAGCAGCGATGGCAGAGTCCACGCGCTTCTCAATCCATCGAATCCGTTGCCTCATATAGCCAGTTATCAATTGCACATCCTTTTGTGACGCCACCTGCTGCAGATATGAGCGTTGCTT
>JALHUG010000099.1 GCA_022866185.1 Dehalococcoidia bacterium | reverse complement strand
GGGCTACCAGATCTCCCAGTACGACATGCCCTTCTCCCACGACGGCTGGATGGAGATCGACGTGGACGGCGAGGAGAAGCGGGTTGGCATCACCCGCGTCCACCTGGAGGAGGATGTCGCTCGCCTGGTCCACGTTCAGAACGAGGCGGGGGAGACCTACAGCCTGGTGGACGTCAATCGCGCTGGCGTGCCCCTGATGGAGATCGTCGGCGAGCCCGACCTGCGCTCGCCGGAGGAGGCCCGCCAGTACTTGATGAAGCTGCGCCAGATCCTCCAGTACCTGGGGGTGAGCACGGCCAGCATGGAGGAGGGCCAGTTCCGCTGCGATGCCAACGTGAGCATCCGCCCGCGCGGCAGCCAGGAGTTCCTGGGCAAGGTAGAAGTGAAGAACATGAACAGCTTCCGCGCCGTCTACAAGGCCCTGGCCTACGAGGTGGAGCGGCAGCGACAGGAGGTGGAGGCGGGCGGCCGCATCGAGCAGGAGACGCGCGGCTGGATCGAGGACGAAGGGCGCACGGTCTCGCAAAGAACGAAGGAGTACGCCCACGACTACCGTTACTTCCCCGAACCGGACCTGCCGCCGCTAACCATCGCCCGCGAGTGGGTGGAGGGAATCCGCGCCCGCATGCCCGAGCTACCCGACGCCAAGAAGGAACGCTTCATCCACCAGTACGGCCTTACGGAGTACGAGGTGAACCTACTAGCAGAGACGCAGGCCAAGGCCGCCTTCTTCGAGGAGTGCCTGGCCTCGCTGGCGGGTGAGGGTGAGACCGGGGTCAGGCAACGGGCCAAGGCGGTCAGCAACTGGATGCTGGGCGACTTCGCCCGTCTCCTCAACGCCGCCAATATGGAGATCGAAGATGCCCTGGTGAAGCCGGATCACATGGTCCAGATGCTGGACCTGATCGATAGTGGTATTATCAGCGGGAAGATCGCCAAGACGGTGTTCGAGGAGATGTTCCAGACAGGAAAACTGCCCCGCCAGATTGTGGAAGATGCAGGGCTCACCCAAATCAGCGCCTCGGACGAGCTGGCGGCAGCGGTGGAAAAGGTACTTGCGGCCAACGCCAAGGCGGTGCAAGACTATCAGTCGGGAAAGGAAGAAGCACTGCGGTTCTTGATAGGGCAGGTGATGCGAGAGACGCGCGGTCGAGCTAACCCTGATCTGGTGAACCAGATCCTGGGGCAGAAGTTGGCGGGAGGCGGGTAGAACTTTTGTGGTTAGCTCGCGTTATAAGTAGGAGACCATGAAGAGCCTCAGGGAAGCCGATTTCCTCAAGTGGCTATACCCAGGCATGCGGATCAAGCGCTGGTTAGCGCTGCTCATGCTTGGAGTGGCCCTAATGGGACTGGGTATCGCCTACATCCTGCGGGAAGCCTACGTCTCCTACACATTCCCCTCCTTCATCTACTACCTGACCCTCCAGTTCATCCCCCGCTTCTGGCGTGGCATCATGTTCATGGGCGCCAGTGCCGGCCTCATCCTCTTCGCCCTGTGGCACCTCAATAGCTCCCTCCTATCGGCTGTCCTCCCCCGCAAGCGCGACTCAAGCCTGGTGAACATCATCTGGGGTCAGCGCCACCTGCGGCGGGGGCCGAAGATCGTCGCCATTGGTGGCGGGACGGGGCTTTCCATCCTCCTGCGCGGCATTAAGCAGTATACCGGCAATCTGATGGCCATCGTCACGGTGGCCGACGACGGTGGCAGCTCTGGCAGGCTGCGGCGCGAGCTGGGCATCCTGCCGCCGGGCGACGTGCGCAACTGCATCGCCGCCCTGGCCGACGCCGAGCCCCTCATGACCAAGCTCTTCCAGTATCGTTTCTCCGACGGTTCCGACCTGGCTGGCCACAGCTTCGGCAACCTGTTTATCGTGGCCATGAGTGGCGTGCTAGGCAACTTCGAAGAGGCCATCAAGCAGACCAGCCGCGTCCTGGCGGTGCGTGGCCAGATCGTTCCCTCCACTTTGGTCGACGTTACCCTGGAGGCCAAGACGGAGAACGAAGAGACCATTCAGGGCGAGGCTAAGATCAGCGAGAGCTCCAGTCGCATTAAGGAAGTCCGTCTCCTGCCCTCCAATCCTCTGGCCTGCCCCGAGGCCATCCGCGCCATCCTGGAGGCGGACGTGATCGTGGTGGGGCCGGGCAGCCTGTTTACCAGCGTCCTCCCTAACCTGCTGGTGGATGGCATAAAGCGGGCGATCAGGGGCTCCTCTGCCCTGAAGGTGTACGTGTGCAATGTGGCCACCCAGTCCGGCGAGACCGATGGCTTCAAGGTGGTCGACCACGTGCGGGTGTTGGAGAGCCACGTGGGCAGGGGCCTCTTTCACTACGTGCTGGCCAACAGCAACGTCGAAGATGGCCTGCCCGAGACATGGCACTCGCAGCCAGTGCGGATCAACGGTGGAGATTCTCTGAGAGGACACCTCATTCTGGCCGATGTGGTCAGCGAGGAGAACCGCTACCATCACGACTCCAAGAAGCTAGGAGAGGCCGTGATTCGCTTGTACTACGATCGTAATCACATGGACCAGATCCTGATGGTGGAGGAGGAAACGGCAGCGGACAAGGTGGCCGGCGCTGTCGACTAGCCGGGAGCGCGTCCTTCCCCCTTTGAGCAAAGGCGACAAGATATGGAGTTAAAAGACTACCTTGCCATCGTCCAGATCATCATATCCTTGACCTTGATCCTCATCGTCCTCGTCCAGGCGCGGGGAGAGGGATGGAGCCCCCGAGGGGGAAGCTCCATCACCCGCACACGCCGCGGTGTGGAGAAGACCCTTTTCCAGTTGACCATAATCATAGTGGCCCTCTTTCTCCTCATTTCAGCCTTGAGTGTGCGTGCCGGCCTCTAGGCCGACGCTCTCTGTTTGGATCGTGGGCGCCCCGTGAGAAGCAGGAGTCTTCATCTCCTTTGCCTCTGAGGCGTCCCAGGAGGCATGTCGGTGAGCAGGCGCTCCCGCTGGCCACTTCTAGCCGGCCTGGTGCTGGCCATCGCCGCCGCATCGGCCCTGCGATACGCCACCAGAGGGGAGACAGGGCCGCAAGTGCCCGCCCATGGCGGCCGCTACCTAGAGGCGGTAGTGGGAAGCCCCCTGCGCGTCAACCCCCTCTATGCAGCCTTCAATGACGTGGACAAGGACCTGGCCGCCCTTGTCTTCTCCGGCCTCACCAGATTGGGCCCCGACGGGACGGTCTTGCCCGACCTGGCCGAGAGCTGGGAGGTCAGCCCCGACGCTCGCGTCTACACCTTTCATCTCCGTCGGGGCGTCATCTGGCACGATGGCACAGCCTTCACCGCCGACGACGTCATCTTCACCTGGAGTGCTCTCAGCGACCCCGACTTCAAGGGCGAACCATCGCTGGGGCAGTTCTGGCAGCAGGTAGAGTGTACCAAGAAGGATGACTTCACCGTCGTCTGCGAGCTGCCTCAGCCCTTCGCTCCCTTCCTTGCCCACACCACCATCGGCATCCTGCCTCGACACCGCCTGGAGGGCTTGAGCGCCGAAGGGCTGTTCATCGCCCCCTTCAATGAGCAACCCATAGGTACAGGGCCTTTCATCCTCAGATCCCTCGACAGCCAGAGGGCTCTTCTGGCAAGCAACCCCTCCTATCATTGGGGCGAGCCGGCGATCGCCGAGATGGAGCTCCGTTTCTTCTCCAACTACCCCACAGCCGCTTCCGCTCTTCAGGATGGACAGGTGCAAGGCCTCTTCCTGAGCCCGGAAGCCAGCCCTGACATCCTGGAGCAACTGGAACAAGACAAGAAACTGCAGCATCTGGCCAGCCACCGCAACAGCTACACGCTTCTCTATCTCAACACCCGCATGCCCCCGCTCGACGACAGCTCGGTGCGCCAGGCCATCCTCTGCGCGCTGGACCGCGAGACCATCATCGCCGATAGGCTGGACGGAAGAGCCCAGCTCGCCGATAGCCCCATCGTCCCCGGCACCTGGGCCTACAGCGACGACGTCAGGAGCTACGGGCACGACCCCCAGAGGGCGCGTCTGCTGCTGGAAGAGGATGGCTGGCAGGTCAACTCACGGGGGGCGCTGGAGAAGGAGGGCGCGGAGCTGCGCCTGGCCATCCTGGCCGATAACGACCCCGAGCGAGTCGCCATCGGCCAGGAGATAGCGCAGCAACTCAGGGCGATCGGGGTGGATGCCAGCCTGCAATCGCCAGCAGGCAGCGAGCTGGTGCGCGACTTCCTCCTGCCCCATCGCTTTCAGGCGGTCATCTACGGCTGGGACCAGGGATACGACCCCGACCCCTATCCGGCCTGGCATAGCTCGCAGGCGCAGGAGCGCGGGTTCAACCTGGCTGGCTACAGCGACGAATACCTGGACCAAGTTCTCAGCCAGGGCCGCCAGATCAGCGACCTGGAACAGCGGAAGGCCCTCTACAGGGAGTTCCAGCAGATCTTCGCCGAGGAGGTGCCCAGCATCCTCCTCTTCTATCCTGTCTACAACTACTTCGTCGACAAGGACGTGAAGGGGGTCCGCCTGGGCGTCCTCTTCGAGCCCGCCTCTCGCTTCGCTAACGCCCACCAGTGGTACGTCAAGGCGAAGCGCGCTGGCTCTTAGCCGAGCCCCCGATCGATATCATGGCGAACCCCATCATCACCCTGACCACTGACTTCGGCCTGGCGGACCCCTACGTGGCTGCCCTGAAGGGGGCCATCCTCACCATCAACCCGCGGGTGACCATAGTGGACATCAGCCACGCCGTCCGCCCCCAGGCCATCGAGCAGGGCGCCTTCCTGCTGGCTTCCGCCTGGCCCTACTTCCCCCACGGCTCCATCCACCTGGCGGTGGTCGACCCGGGCGTGGGGACGGAGCGACGGGCCCTGGCCCTGCAAACGCCGGTCGCCACCTTCGTCGGGCCGGACAATGGCCTGCTCTCGCCTGCCCTGCCCGACGAGGTGCGAGAGGCAGCTTGGGGCCACGATCAGCCTGTTCCTGTCAGGCTTCCCGCGGGCTACCGAGCTGTCTCCCTCGCCAACGAGGCCTACTTTCGGCAGCCCGTGAGCAGCACCTTCCACGGCCGCGATATCTTTGCCCCCGCGGCCGCTCACATCTCGCTGGGCGTGCCGCTGGCGGAGCTGGGCCCGCCGGTGGAGGAAGTGCTCGCCCTGGCGCCCTTTCGCGCCCGCCGACAGCCCGATGGCAGCCTCGGGGGGCGGGTCATTCACATCGATGCCTTCGGCAACCTGGTGACCGATGTCCGCTGCGAAGACCTGCCGGCCGAAAGGCCAACGGTGGAGGTGGCCGGCCGCCGCATTGTGGGCCTCAGCCTTACCTACCAGGAGAGCGCCGAAATCGTGGCGGTCGTTGGCAGCAGCGGCTATCTGGAGATAGCAGCGCCCAGAGCAAGTGCTGCTGAGCTGCTGGGAGCGGCCCTGGGTATGCCTGTGCTCGTGCGCCCGTAGGAAGGACTAGGGCTCGAGCAACACCGGGATCTGAACCACGTGGACGGGATTGCCGTTGGCGGCGCTCACTTCGAACACCCGCACGCACCCCGGCTGAGGGACATTGATCGTGAAAGCGACGTCTACAGCGAAGGGAGCGGCGAAGTCGCCCGCCTGCAGCGTGGACGGGCGAATGCGCCCCTCGGAGGACAGGGGATGAGCTTTGACCTCAGTCATCGGCTCGCCAGCGGAGGCATCGTAGATCGCCACCCGCACCCCCGTATCCTCGAAGCCAATGCCAGCGCCCCAGCCACGCACGTGCGCAGGGCTGGTCAGGACGTCGTTCTTCTGCGGTTCCTCCACTACCATGATGTCGGGACCGGCGGGGTCACGGTTCTCGGGGCACACATCGGGCAGAGGAGTAGGCGTGAGGACAGGCGTCACAGCCCCTGCCGGCGTCAAGACGGGCCGGGATGTCGGCGAGGGCGTGACGGTGGTGATGCGCAGGCCGATATCGGAGGGCGGTCCCTCTTCTCCACAAGCCAGGAAGAGCAAAGGCGAGGCCAGGGCCAGCGCCAGCGTCGCCAGACATCGACAGAAGACAACAGACCTTAGCATCAGTGACCAACTCCCCGCATTTATCTTAGTATAACGCCTCACAGCGATTGAGGTTGCCTCGGGAGCCGTGCTAGAATCTGCGAGCCTGCCAAACAGGAGCAGAGATCATGCGAGTGGTGTTCATGGGGACGCCCGAATTCGCCCTCCCCAGCCTGCGTGCACTAGTGGAGGGAGGGTACAACATTGTGGGCGTGTACACCCGCCCCGACCGTCTGGCGGGACGAGGGCGCGCCCTCACGCCGCCAGCCGTAAAGACCGCCGCCCTCGCCTACGGCCTGCCCGTCTTCCAGCCGACCGGCCTGCGCCGGCCGGAGGCAGTGGCGGAATTGGCCTCCCTCAAACCCGATGTCATTGTGGTCTCCGCCTTTGGAGCGATGCTCCCCCAGTCGGTGCTGGACATCCCTGCCAAGGGTGTGCTGAATGTCCACCCCTCTCTTCTGCCCCGCTACCGCGGCGCCTCGCCCATCGCGGCAGCTATCCTGGCCGGCGATGAGCAGACAGGGATGACGATCATGCTCATCGACCCTGGAATGGACACCGGCCCCATCCTCAGCCAACGGGCCATCCCCATCTCGCCCTGGGATACCAGCGGCAGCCTCGGCGAGCGGCTGGCGGAGGTAGGGGCCGAGCTGCTGCTGGAGGTTCTGCCCCGCTGGCTGGCCGATGAGATACAGCCCCACCCGCAGGACGATTCGCTGGCCAGCCAGGTCTCTCTCCTGCGCAAGGAGGATGGAGTCATCGACTGGAACCTGCCAGCAGTCGATATCTGGCGGCGGGTGCGGGCCTTCAACCCCTGGCCGGGAGCGTTCACGACGCTGGCGGGGCAGCCCCTGCTCATCTGGGAGGCCTGGCCCCTATCGGTTGGGGGCGCGGGAGAGGCGGGGACGGTCTCGCGTCTGACCACGGAACAAGAGCAGATGCTGCCGCCAGAGGTGGGCGAAAGAGAAGCCCTCGCCGTTCAGACGGGCGAGGGCCTGCTGGTCGTCCTGCGACTGCAACGGGCAGGGCGCCGCTCCCTTACGGCAGCCGAGTTCATACGGGGACAGCGAGACCTGTTCGGCCGCCGGCTGGGCTCATAGGGCGCGGCCTGCCTATTCTTTCTCCGCCGCCTCCGCTTCTGCCTTCGCTTCCTCGGCCGCCTCAGCCGCCACCTCGGCCTCTTCCTCCACCACCTCCTCGGCCAGGCGCGGTGCCGCCACCTTTGCCACCACCAGCTCAGGGTCGACCATGAGGGTGATGTCCGGGCTCACCGCCAGGTCCTTCACGTGGACGGCGTCGTCGAACTCCGCCAGGCCCGATACGTCCACCTCGATGTGGGGAGGCAGGTCGCCGGGCAGGCCTTCCACCGTGATCGTGTTGACGCTCTGGAGAAGGACGGCGCGGTAGGCATCAACCGCCGGGGCCACGCCCACGATCACCAGGGGCACCTCTATCCTGATCTTCTCCTTGAGCGATACCTGATAGAAATCGATGTGGAGGAACTCGTCGGTGATGGGGTTGCGCTGAACGTGGCGGACGAAGACCGGCCGTAGCTTGTTCTCGCCCTCCACGTGGAGCTGAATCATGGTGTTGAGGCCGACTGCGCGAACGGTTCGGGCCACGTCGAGCGTGGGCACCTGCACGGCCTCGGAGGCGAGGCCGTGGCCGTAGATGTTGGCCGGCGTCATGCCCTGCCGACGCAGCACCTTGACCTTCTTGCCCAGGACGCTTCGAGGCGTTACCGCCAGCTCGATTCGAGTCGCTGCTTGTGTCATCTATGTCACCTCGCCTGTAACGACTTCCACCTTATCAGATAGCGGGCCCTCAATCAAGGCGAGCCCCCTCCTTTGAGCCGCTCATGGTGAGCTCGTGGGCCGCTCATCCTTCGACAAGCTCAGGATGAGCGGTTTGTGGTGCCCACGCATCTCCGCTCATGGTGAGCCTGTCGAACCATGAGCCCCGCTCATCCTTCGACAAGCTCAGAACGAGCGGTTTGTGGTGCCCACGCATCTCCGCTCATGGTGAGCCCGTCGAACCATGATCCCCGCTCATCCTTCGACAGGCTCAGGACGAGCGGCCAGAG
>JALHUG010000098.1 GCA_022866185.1 Dehalococcoidia bacterium | reverse complement strand
GTCGGAGATACTTCCAGAGGCGTTGCCGCTGAATGCGAAGCTGCCGGGCGCTCCGTCAGGGTTGGTCTGCTTCTCGACGATGATCGTGCCGCGCCGTAGGGTGTTGGTGAAGGTGCACTTCACCGTCTCGCCGGCCTCCAGCTTGAAGGTGGCCGTGGCGCCAGCACCGCTGCTGTTGCTGTCGTCACAGGAGATGGAGGTGAGGTCCCAGCCAGCGGGCACTGCCTCCGTCGATTTGTAGGTGCCGGGCAGCAGGTCGTTGACCACGATCTGCTGATTGTCGGAGATACTTCCAGAGGCGTTGCCGCTGAATGCGAAGCTGCCGGGCGCTCCGTCAGGGTTGGTCTGCTTCTCGACGATGATCGTGCCGCGCCGTAGGGTGTTGGTGAAGGTGCACTTCACCGTCTCACACTTATTCCAGTCCTTGTCCGCCTTGATGGTGACCTTGCGGGCCCCCACGTCGACCGTGCTGTTGCCGTCGTTACAGGAGATGGAGGTGAGGTTCCAGCCCGCCGGCAGCGTCTTTTCCGTCGCGGTGTAAGAGCCGCACTGGATATCACCGCTGTCGTACGGGGCGGCCGCGTCGGTCAGGCTGAAATGCTTGTTCACCGGCGACCACCACGACCCTCCTGTCAGGGTGAAATCGAAGCTCTGTGAGTGGCCTGCAGGATCGGTCACCTTGTCGATGACGATCCGGCACGAACAGTCACAGTCAGTGAAGGTGTGGCTCGCGAGGACGTTGCCGTCGGCGTCCAGCACCTCTACCAGGTACTCGCCGTTGATGCCGTCCAGGACGTAATCGTACCGCAGGGTGCCGTCGTCGCCCACGATGACGGTGTCGTAGGCGGTAGGCCAGGCGGCGAAGGAGCCATCGCCCGTCACCGTGGAGCCGTCGGGCCGTGTGACCTTCATGGCAAGGCTAGTGCCGGGGATGAAGCCGCCGCCGGTGACATGTACGGTGGCCTCGGGAACGTAGTCCGCCTGGTCAGTGCAGACCGAGTAGTCGCCTGTGGTGGTGCAGAACTGCGTGGCGACAGCGCCAGCCGAGGCGCCGGGGCCATCTGGCCCGTCGCCCGACAGCGCTGCAAACACCGCCAGCCCACACAGCAGCAGGAGCAACGCGCACGCTGCCGCGACAAGTCCTTTCTTGGAACGCATCTTTCTCAACACGTCCATCACCTGCCTCCTCAGCTACGCAGGGAACCCCGTTGGAGTAGTGGCTGCTATGCAAACCGGTAGTCCCCGCATCGCGATAGATCCCCCCAAGGGAATCGACTTGCCGAGAGCGTTCCGATGAACGCCTGGCCTCATAGTAGCATTATGTCTGGAAGCAGGTGAACGAAGCAGTGAATAGCAGCGCCAAAGGGGTGAACTGACGGTGAAGAAGGAGTGAATACTAGCAGGAGCCGGGGGACAGGACGTAACGGTTACGGCTGCGGCGTGTCTTGCGGCCCTATGGAGGGGATGCCGCTACGATTGGGAATCGGGGGAAACCAGGCGGTAGCCGACCCCCCTCTCGCTCTCGATGGAGATGGTGGCGCCCATCTCCTCGCACAGCTTGTTGCGAAGGCGGCGGATGTAAACCTTCAGGTACTCCAGCTCGCTAGTGTACTCGCGGCCCCAGACCTTGGCCAGAAGGGTGCGATGGGGCAGCACTCGACCGGCGTTGCGGGTCAGGTGATAGAGGAGGCCGTACTCGATGGGGGTAAGCCTCACCTGCTTGTCCTCCACCGTCACCCTGCGAGTGGCGTAGTCCATCTGGAAGTTACCCGACTGGAACGTCTCGCCCACGGCGGGTGGCTGGTTCTGATAGCGACGCAGAACCGCCCGCGATCGCGCCAGCAGCTCCAAGTGGCTGAAGGGCTTGGTAATGTAGTCGTCGGCGCCCATCTCCAGCCCGCGCACCCGCTCCACCTCCGCGTCGCGGGCGGTGAGCATGATGATGGGGACGTCGGAGAAGCGCCGCACCTCTTCACATACCTGGAACCCATCGATATCCGGGAGCATGATGTCCAGCAGCACCAGGTCAGGCGCTTGCCCCTCGATGGCGGTCAGCGCCTCCTGGCCGGTGGCGGCGGCGATCACTTCCGCTTCTGGCCAGCGGAGATGGAAGCAGAGCTTTACTACCTCGATAACATCGGGTTCGTCATCTACCGCTAGTATTCTCATAAACCCCCTACCTGTGGTGAGAAGGAGACAAGACACAGCCGACAGATGGGCAAGCTAGACTTGCCCCTCTATGAAGAGACTCGCGCCGCGCGCCGTCGTTACACTATTGCCTGACGGCGGAGGTGGATGCCCGAGGCGTTTCTACCACTGGACGAACATGGGCATGTGCGTCCAACAAGCACTTAATCCCCAACTGGACCAGACTTCTCTTCCATCGTCAGGTTATGTGACCTGGTCTTTGGGACCTAGATTGCAGCACACTGCCGTGCTGCGCCGAGACGCCGGTAGGCGACCAAGAGGGGATTCGGGGCCCCTCGGAACTGCGGAAGCGCTGTGCCATTTCGCGCGATACGTCCCGTATCTGGCGATGGTAGGGGCGTATGGGTTCTGGTCGGTCGTTGAGCGGGAACCTGGTGGGGCGTGGTCTAGCGGCGCGAAGCCGTCTCCTTGCTGTGCTACACGCATTTGCCGATCGCCGTGAGGCTACGCGAGCATCACCCCAGCCTGGCTTGGTGGACGGCTAGCCTCGGTGTGGCGTCGCGTGATGGCGACGCGCCAGCCATGGCGGATCTCATCTTGCCCCACGGAGGGGGTCGCATGCGGCCCATGGGTCGGGTATCCGCGCTCCGGAGCCGTGGTCGTCCATCCCGCAGCCGCGGGCGAAGCAAAGCCAAACCTATCGACATCGGGCGCAATTTTACCGAAAATGAGGCCTTTGCTTGCCGCCAGAGGATTGCGTTATGGCAAGTTGGAACAGATAATAGGCATGCCAGTCTGCAAGGGCGCAGCTCCGGCTCCACAGGAAGATTGCCGAGCCGCGTGACAGACAGAGTCTAAGGGCCGAGCCTGCCGGCCGTGCGTGCCCTTGGGGAAGGTGGAGTATTGAGAGAGCTCAGAAAGGGCGACGCGCCGGAATGGGCGAAGGCCTTTAGCATCACTCGAGGCATGAGGCTCCAGGGCCCGTTCGTCAGTATCGGGCGCTCAGCCGAGAGGGTCTCAAACCTCAGAAGTATCCCCCCCAGGACATCGACAGCAACAGGCCGAGGCTTCTCATCGGCGGGGGCCAGCCGTGGCCCCTCTCGGCGACAACATGAGGCTACCTTCGCAGGCGGCAATCACTCCCGGCAGACGCTTGCGGCCCAAGGGCCCTCAACGCCACTCGTGCCGAAGACGGTAGAACCAGTCGTGGACGTCTTCGACGAGCGAGACTGCATCCTCGTGATAGCCGAGGTCCCCGGGGCGGAGGAGGCCTCGATTAGCGTTGAGCTGG
>JALHUG010000097.1 GCA_022866185.1 Dehalococcoidia bacterium | reverse complement strand
GCGGGGCAATGTGACCTTCGAGAACGACACGCTGGACGACTTCGTTCTCCTGAAATCGGATGGCTTCCCCACCTACCACCTGGCCAACGTGGTGGACGATCACCTGATGGGCATCACCCACGTCCTGCGCGGCGACGAGTGGGTCTCCAGCACCCCTCGCCACGTGCTCATGTACCAGGCCTTCGGCTGGCAGCCGCCCGTGTTCGCCCACCTGCCGATGATCCTGGGGCCCGACCGCGCCAAGCTCAGCAAGCGCCACGGCGACACCTCGGTCCTCCAGTACCGCGATAAGGGCTTCCTGCCCCACGCCCTGTTCAACTTCCTGGGCCTTCTCGGCTGGTCACTGGACGACAAGACAGAGGTCATCTCGCGCCAGGATTTCGTCCGCCACTTCAGCCTGGAGCGAATCGTCAAGAGCCCAGCCATCTTCAACATGGACAAGCTCACCTGGATGAACGGCGTCTACATCCGCGAGCTGGGCCTGGAGGAGCTGCCGGATCGCCTGCTCCCCTTCCTGGAGGAGCATCTGCCGGCCGATATCCACCGGCCCATCGACCGGGCCTACCTCCGGCGCGTCGTCCCCCTCGTCCAGGAGCGCATCAAGCGGCTGGATGAGGTCGTCGAGCTGACCGATTTCTTCTTCCGTGCGGGCGAGCTCACGTACCCCATCGAGGACCTGCTGGGCAAACGCTTCGCCGACCAGCCCCAGCAGGCCGCCGAGGCCCTGACGGCCGCCCGCGAGCGCATCGCCGCCCTCGATCGCTGGGATGAGGAGGCCCTGGAGGGCGCCATCCGTCCCCTGGCCGAGGAGCTAGGGCTGAAGACGGGCGAGCTCTTCGGGGCCATCCGGGTGGCGGTGACCGGCCGGACGGCGGCGCCGCCGCTGTTCCAGACGATGGCCGTCCTGGGGCGCGAGCGCTGCCTGGAACGCCTGGAGGCCGCGATCGGGCGGCTGCGAGGCGTCTCTGCCTCTTAGAATTGCCTTCCCACCGCCCTTCTGCTAGGATCGACCTAGGCTTGGGGGATCGTCTAGCGGTAGGACAGCAGACTCTGGATCTGCATGCGGGGGTTCGAATCCTCCTCCCCCAGCCAAGAAAAAGCGGGGCGCATTCGTCTAGCGGCCTAGGACACCGCCCTCTCAAGGCGGAGATCGGGGGTTCGAATCCCCCATGCGCTACCAACGAAAGTGGAGCCCGGCCGGCGTGGGCTGGTCGGGCTTTTTGTTTGCGCACACAACCCCAGCCTCAAGGCTGGGGCATGGGGAGGCGAATCCGATGCCCCCGCCTTTGCGCCGGAGGCGCATCCGCCTTCGGAGGACAGGCGGGGGTCGAGAACTAGACCACCAACGGCGAACCAGAGGCGCGCACCGGCCGTGTTTTTGTCGTCGGCTCTCGCGCGTCTTATACTTGTAGTATAGAGAGCCCTAGCGTCGAGAAATTCGGGCTACGGCGAAGGACAACGGGAGGGCAACGGCGCCTGCTGGGCCTAGCCCAGCGGAGAGCCAGCCCTGGCGGCGTATCCCGCCCTCGACTCGTGCGTTGTGAATAGTGGTCAGCACGGGTATGAGTGTGCAGACGTTGTCGCTGTTGGCCCGGGAGGGGAGCATAAGGACGACGGCCCAAGAGCGCACCCAGCAGAGCGCCCAGGTCCGGCGGGAGGAGGAGTTGATCCGCAGGGCCCAGGAGTTCGATCAGGAGGCCCTGGGCTGGCTGTACCAACTCTTCTACCCGAAGCTGTACAACTACGCGTACCTCCAGTTGGGCGACGTTCAGCAGGCTGAGGACCTGGCCTCGGAGGTGCTGCTGCGGGTGATGGAGTCGCTCAAGGACTACCGCTTCCGAGGGCTGCCGGTGTCCGCCTGGGTGTTTCGGATCGCCCGCAATTATGTTATCGACCTCAGCCGTCGTCGCCAGCGGCGGCCCCAGGTCAGCCTGTACGAGGGGATACCTGATACGGAAGCCAGTCCTCATGCCGCCGCCGAGCGAGCCATCGCTCAGGACGAACTGCGCCTGGCCCTGACCAGGCTGACCGAGGAACAGCGACAGGTGATCATCTTGAAATTCGTGGAAGGCATGGACAACACCAGCGTGGCCCGCGTCTTGGGCCGAAGCCAGGGAGCAGTGAAGTCGCTCCAACATCGCGCCCTGGTCTCGCTGAAGAGGCTTCTTTCATCGCAGGAGGTAGAATAGGATGGGCCGGGACTTTCGAACCATCCTGGATGAGTGCCTGAAAGAGCTGGAGACAGGCCAGTCGCTGGACGCTATCCTGGCCCGTCATCCAGAGGAGGCCGACGAGCTGCGTCCCCTCCTTCTGACGGCCCAGAACCTGAAAGCGGTGCCCATCGCTCGCCCCCGCTCGCACGTCCAGCAGGCGGGCTGGCAGCGCTTCCTGGGCGAGGCTATTGCCCTGCGGCGGGCTCGCCAGCGGCGACCGACCTTCAGCCTCTGGCAGCCGCTGGCTGCCGCTGCCTCGCTCGTGCTCGTGCTCTTCCTGGCTGGCGGCGTCACCACCTACGCTGCCTCGCGCAGCCTGCCCGACAGCCCCCTCTATCCCATCAAGCTGGCTACCGAGGATGCCCGCCTCTGGTTCGTGTTCGACGAGGACGACCAGGCGGGCATCCTTCTCAATCAGTCGGAGACCCGCATGACCGAGATTCGCAAGCTGGTGCAGCAGGGCAAGCCCGTGGAGGGCAACGTCCTCTCTGCCATGCGAGGACGGATGACGCGAGCAACGGACATTATCGATAATAGGGACGCCCCACAGGAGCTGGTGACGCGGGCCAACGAGCTCTCCGCTAGCCAGGAGGAGATGCTCATCGCCATCGGAGACAACGTGCTGGCGGGCGATAAAGCCGAGTACGGGAATGTTCTGGTGGTAGTACACGAGGTGCGCATCGAGCTGCAGGGCCTATCCGAACCGGCGGCTCGGCTGGACCCAGAGGCGCTGGCGCAAGGCATTAGCAGCTTCACCGGCCTGGTGGAGCAGCGCCAGGACGACGCCTGGGTCATCAGCGGCACCAAGATTCTGGTGGACGAGGCAACGCTTGTGGAGGGCGATACGGGTGAGGTCGTTGGGCAGGTCGCTCAGGTCACCATCATCAGCGGGCCGGGTGGCCCCCAAGCGATCGGCATTGCTCTTCGCAGCAGCGAGGACGTGGCCAAGACGACTACTATCGCTGGCGTCATCGATAAGGTTGACGGAAACAAGATCCAACTGGGTGGACGCACCTTCAAGCTCGACGCTTCCACCGTCATCGATGCCGGGAGCCTGGTGATGGATTCGGGCGTGCGCGCCCGTGTGGAGAGCGAATGCCCCGACGAAGCGCTGGTGGATGGCGTGTGCCGAGGAAGCGAGC
This sequence comes from Dehalococcoidia bacterium, assembly GCA_022866185.1. Classification (GTDB taxonomy): domain Bacteria; phylum Chloroflexota; class Dehalococcoidia; order SM23-28-2; family SM23-28-2; genus SM23-28-2. The sequence continues at coordinate 796 of JALHUG010000097.1, read as the reverse complement.
TGGTGGCCAGGCGGATCGTCCTTCTCTCCTCCGAAGGTCCGGCGGAGACGGTGACGGTGGAAGGGGTCTTCCAGGGGCAGGATGACGGAGCCTGGATCATCGCCGGCATCCCCATCGACTTCGCCGCCGAGAGCCCAACCCTGGTCACGCCGCCAGCAGGCACAATGGTGAAGGTGACCGGCAGCCAAGAGGGCCAGGCCATCCTCGTGACCACAGCGGAAGCCGTCCGCCCACCCGAGGAGTTGGGCCTTGTCAAGCTGGAGGGCGTGATCAGCCAGTTGGACGACACCCAGTGGCAGATAGGGCCAACGCTCTTTCGCACCACCGCTGTCACCAGGGTCAGCGGGCAGCTCATCCCCGGGACGAGAGCGGTAGTCTGGGGCCTGCCCAGGGAGGACGGCTCCCTCGACGTCATCCAGGTTGACGTCCTCGACACCCAATCGCTAATCGCCCCCTAGGCGCTCCTCTTCTTTGTAGCGAAAGCGATAGCCGCCGCGGACGTGGAGGCGGACTGGGACTGCCGAAGGGTGGCCGGCGCTCCTGGTTCGACAATCTCGCCATGAGCGGAGTACTCTAGATAGGCTCACCATGAGCCGAGTACCTCTCAGGCAAGCTCTTTCTGACCACGGCGGCCTAGCGTGCCTCCGATGATGCTTGATGACGCCCTCGCTGGCCGCCGCTCCGTGCGCCAGTTCAGCGCGCGGCCGGTGGAGCGAGCGCTGGTGGATGAGGTCATCGCCGCCGCCTGCCTGGCCCCCGCGCCCCACCACAGCCGCCCCTGGCGGTTCGTCATCCT
>JALHUG010000096.1 GCA_022866185.1 Dehalococcoidia bacterium | reverse complement strand
GGAGGGGCAGGACTACCTGGGGGCCATGTTCGCCGCCGGCAACTTTGGCTTCGCCAACCGCCAGATGATCACCCACTGGGTGCGCCAGGCCTTCGCCAAGGTGCTGAAGCGCGACCCCGAGAAGCTGGGCATGAACATCATCTACGACGTCGCCCACAACATCGCCAAGATCGAGCGCCACCACCTGGACGGCAAGGAGATGAGCCTCTGCATCCACCGCAAGGGGGCCACGCGCGCCTTCCCGCCCGGCCACCCCGATGTGCCAGCCAGGTACCAGGCGGTGGGCCAGCCGGTGATGGTGCCCGGCGATATGGGGCGCTACTCTTTCATCTGCGTGGGCACCGAGCGGGCGATGGCCGAGACCTGGGGCTCGACCTGCCACGGAGCGGGTCGCTTGATGAGCCGCCACGCCGCCAAGCGCGAGCTGCAGGGGGTGGACATCGCCGCCCGCCTGGCCGACAAGGGGATCCTGGTGCGGACGCAGAACAAGGCGGCCCTGGCGGAGGAGGCGAGCGAGGCCTACAAGGACGTGGCGGAGGTGGTGGACGTCCTGCACCACGCCGGCATCGCCCTGCGGGTGGTGCGCCTGCGCCCGATAGGGGTGGTGAAGGGGTAGACACGACTACGGGCTTGCCGTACAACTGGGGCCCGTGTGTTGAGTCGAGAGTGGGTGCTGCGTGGATCCGCACAGTGGAACTGGCGGAGGGATAGAATGACTCTTGTCGTTGGTGTCAATTCTGATCAGTGCGCGATAATAGCCGCCGACAGCAGAGTAACTAGCGAGTGGCGGGACCGCATGATGACACATGTAGACTGCTGCCAGAAGGTTTTCCGCATCGGCGAGGCCACGATCATAGGGTTCTGTGGTGACCTCAGGGCAATTGCCGATATCCTAGGCGCGCTTAGCCAAATATATCAGCAGGCTCCGGACTTAGTGGGTGTGGAATCCCTTTTCGAGCGCCTCCCGGCCGCACTAAGAGCCGTATGGCAGGAGTCCCGTCGCAGATCGGGATTCAGCGCCGATCTTGGATTGATCGTTGCCGGCAGGAGCCATCATGGTTCATTTGCCATGTTCTTGTGTGAATCGCCGAGCTTTGGCCCTCAGTCGGTTCCTGCAAACACCTTGGCAATCATGGGCAGTGGTAGCTCGATCATCGAACCTGCTAGGGACGACTTTCGAAGGGCCATTCCTCAGTACATGTCCTTTGATGGGGGACGGTCTGGCCCAGAAAGTGTAGTTTGGACGATTGCGTGCTTTGTGGAGAATAGGCTCGAAGAGAGAGGAGTTGCGTCGGTTGGTCGTGTGTTTCACGCCTGTTGTGTTGACGCCAAGGGGGTCTGGCGGATTCCATACAGTCTTGCCAGACTGGTGGATATAGACAAGAAAGAGGTCATAGTAGGGACCAGAATCGGTGACCGGAATCAATGGATCCAGTACTCAGGTGACGGGACCGAGATTGAACTGCTAAGTCCCATCGATATCGTCTCAGATGACAACCTCTTGCGCAACGATCGGACCCTTCAGCCATTTGAGTAGCTGGTGTCCGACCGTCGAGTACACGCACGGCCTGGCGATGATGGATCGGCAGAGATTGGTGGAAATGGGGAATCCCTTACGAACGGCAAGCGACCACTTTCAGTGCCGGTCACGCATCGTCGTCTTTCTTCCGAATAGTGCCTGGGCTAGCAGGGGCTTTGCTGTCAGCCAAAGCTGGCCGTAGCAGTTCGCAAACCCCATAGCCGTCCGCCTCCCTACCTCTCCCCCACCTCCCCCTTCGTCCCGCGCTTCGCCATCACCCGGCGGCCGCCACCACGTGCGGCGGGAAGGGGACGTGGATGCCTTCCTCGAGGAAGGCGCGGATCAGGCGCTTGCGTAGCTCGCCCATGACCTCCCACTGGCGGATGGGCTCGGTGTCGCCCAGGACCTTGATGGCGATGCCCGACTCCCCGAAGGCCTCCACCCGCAGCACCTGCGGCGCCTTCAGGATCAGCGGCCCGAACTCGGCGTCGGCGGCCAGCTCGCGGCCCACGCGGTTGATCACCTCGAACACCCTGTCCAGGTCCTCGCCGTAGGCCACGCTCACGTTCAGGTTGACCCGCGACCACTCCTGGGTGAGGTTGCTGGCCACCGCAATCTGGCTGTTGGGCACGTGGTGGACCACGCCGTCGAGGTCGCGCAGGACGGTGCGGCGCAGGCCCACCTCCTCCACCTGGCCCGAGATGCCGGCCACCGTCACCACATCCCCTTTGCTGTACTGATTCTCGATGAGGATGAACAGGCCAGTAAGGATGTCCTTGACCAGGCTCTGGGCGCCGAAGCCCAGGGCGATGCCGGCGATGCCAACGCTGGCCAGCATGGGCGTGATGTTAACCCCCAGCTCGGGCAGGATGGTGAACAAGGCCCAGACCACCAGGACGAATCGGCCCGACCCCCGCAGCACGGCGACGAGGGTGTGGCTCCGCTGCTCGATCTCCTCGTCGGGCTTGCCCCTCATCTGGCGGGCAACCGTCGGACGGATGACGCGTGGCACGAGCACCCTCAGGGCGAGGTCGGCAACGAGGGCCAGGGCCAGGATCAGGAGTATGCGCAGGCCATGAGTGAGGAGCCAATCGGTGACGCGATCCCAGTCGATGTCAGGCGAGGTCACAAGAAACGGCATGGTTCCTCCTTCTTCTGACAGCGCATGTGCGTAGGGGCGGTCGGCCGACCGCCCCTACACT
>JALHUG010000013.1 GCA_022866185.1 Dehalococcoidia bacterium | reverse complement strand
GGCTCGACTACGAAGACGAAGCAGGGGGACTTTGCGCGCCCGCTTGACAGCGCAGCGTGGATGGTACACAATCCGAGCGCTGGCCCGTAGTCTCTGGGATGACCACATCCCGCAAGCTCCAAAGGGGGACGCCCATGAGACTGGCGAGGCTTGTGCCGCTCTTTGTCGTATTGCTCCTCGTCTCCTGCTTCTGGGCGCAGGCTCAGCCTGGCAAAGGGGATTGAGGTCCGGAGAACCTCTGTGACATAACGAAGCGGCTGGGGGTGTTGGCGCGTCTTTAGAGATAGAGGCATAGTGAGCGACTGTGACGTGGCTGATTGTGGTCTTAGAGGAGGGACAGCATGTTGAGGAGTAAGAGTCGAAAGGCAACCGTCGCCGCCCTGGCGGTCTGCGCCGTCCTGTTGGCGGTAGGCTGGCAAGGCGGCGCTGCCGGCACGCCGACGGTCGTTGATCTGGCCTCGCACGGGGCGCAGCAACAGACCCTCGCCAGCGAAGCGCTTGATGATGCCGCTTCGGGCTGTGGTGGAGACGCTCCGGGAATGGCGAACCCTGCTGCCGTTTACTGTCAAGAGCTGGGGTACGAATACCAAGTGGTGGATGCGGCTGAAGGGCAGCATGGGATATGCGTTTTGCCAGATGGCAGCGAATGTGATGGGTGGGGATTCCTGCAAGGCAAGTGCGGCCAAAGCTACTCCTACTGTGCAACGCAAGGCTACGACCTGGTGACAAAGAGCGACGGAAAGAACTCGTTTTCAGCGGAGTACGGCGTTTGCGTCCGCGATGGACAAGAGGTTGGCTCTGTCACGGAGCTGATGGGCTTGGCCGAGAAGGCCACCAAGGGAAGTCGCCGCGTGGAACAAGCGCCGAGTGCTCCGAAAGAAGAGGCTTCGGTGGGGATTCCGCCGACTGCCTTCGACTGGACGAGCTACAACGGACAGGACTGGGTGACTTCGGTGAAGGACCAAGGGTATTGCGGCTCTTGCTGGGCATTCTCAGCGGTCGGAACGACAGAAGCGGTGTACAACATCGACGCAGGCAATCCTAGCCTTGAGCCGGACCTGTCGGAAGAGTACCTGGTGTCGGACTGCTACCCGGATTGGGATCAGAGTTGCTGTGGTGGTTGGCAGAGCGAGGCCCTGAAGTTCATCCGAGACAACGGAATTCCCGATGAGGCCTGCCTTCCGTACGATAGTTACACGTGCTCCTGCGGCGAGTCTGGCTGCGAATCGGCCTACTGCGACTACTACAGTGGCGGCAGTTGCGCCAATGCAACTTGCGACGACAAATGTGTGAACTGGGCAAGCAGACTGGAAACGATAGCTACCATGGGTAGGGTTTCAACCGATCCCAGCCGAATCAAGCAGGAGCTTGTTGACCGGGGGCCTCTTGCGGTTTGTCTGGGTGTCCTGGAGGACGTTGGTGGTTATTGGGACGGAGACATCTACAGATGCACAGATGATGAGACCACCAACCATTGCATAGTCCTTACCGGGTACAACGACAACGATGCCGGTGGCTACTGGATCGCGAAGAACAGTTGGGGCACTGATTGGCCCACGCTGGGGGCCGGCGGCTACTTCAAGGTTGGCTACGGAGAGTGCTCCATTGAGAACTGGGTCTACTACGCCTCCCTCGTCGATCAGTCCTGCACCTCCTACACCAGCACCGACGTGCCAAAGGCAATACCTAACCCCGGCACTGTGACCTCGAACATCAACGTGGCCGACAGTTTCACCCTGAGCGACATCCACGTGGGGCCGCTGAACATTACTCACCCCTACGACGACGACCTGGATGTGTACCTGATCTCGCCCGCCGGCACCAGAGTTGAGCTGTTTACCGACATCGGCGGCAGTGGCGACAATTTCAGCGGCACTGCTTTCGACGATGAGAGCTTCTACCCGATAGCCCTAAACGACGACCCGTTGTTGGCGCCTTTCACCTGGACCTTTAGTCCCGAGGGAGTCCTCGCGGACCTGAATGGCGAGAGCTTCTTGGGCCAGTGGCGGCTCGAAGTAACGGATGACCTCGCCGGGAACGCCGGCACGCTCAACTCGTGGGAGCTGGAGCTGTGTCACGACGTCAGCAGCGGCGACGGCGCTTCTCCCACAAGCTCCGTGGCGGTGGGGACCCATGCCTACGCATTCGGGCGTGACGCCGGTGGCAGCTACTGGAACCGTCACTGGAACGGGACGAGCTGGGAGGCGTGGTTAGGCTTGGGCGGTGTGCTCAGTACCTCCCCCTCGGCTGTAGCCGCTGGCGCAGACGTGTACGTCTTCGGGCTTGATGCTGGCGGTGGCCTCTGGTACCAACGCCACAATGGCGGCACGTGGGGTGGCTGGCAGGGCCTGGGCGGTGTGCTGAGTGGGCAGGTCAGTGCGGCAGCGACGGCAGGCAACAACGTGTATGTATTCGGGCGTGACGCCGGTGGGGGCTACTGGAACCGTCACTGGGACGGGACGAGCTGGGAGGCGTGGTCAGGGTTGGGCGGTGTGCTCAGTACCTCACCCTCCGCTGTAGCCGCTGGCGCAGACGTGTACGTCTCCGGCCTTGATGCTGGCGGTGGCCTCTGGTACCAGCGGCGCAGTGGCGGAGCCTGGGGTGGCTGGCAAGGCCTGGGCGGTGTGCTGAGTGGAAGGCCGAGCGCTGCGGCCCCTGGATCCACCGACGTGTATGTATTCGGACTGGGAGGGGACAGCGGCTTGTGGTACCGGCACTCGAACGGAACGATCTGGCAGGACTGGTCGGGGTTGGGCGGTATCCTAGCCGACTAGTGATTCGCCCAGCCCACGGCGTTTGAGAAAAGCTTGTCGAGGCGTGCTCACACTGTATAGACGGTCATAGACGGTGGCTGCGGGAACCACATTCCCCGTTCGTGCACGTGGACAGGGACTCGAAGGCAGGTGACACGAGGCGCTGCTATTTGCCATGGGGGTCCAAACGCAGAGCCGGCCGCATTGTGTGTCCGCGGAGGAGTTGACCGCTAGTTGACGGCGCCCAGCCCTGTCCAGTCGCCCCAAGCCACTCCGTCCCAGTGGCGGTACCAGATGCCCCCCTCAGTGCCTGTCCCGAATACGTATACATCGTCGCCGCCACCGGCGACAGCAGTCAGCGACCCCCTCAGTACCCCTCCCAAGCCCTGCCAGTCGCTCCATGTGCCACCAGTCAGGCGGTTGTACCGCACGTCATTTTCCGCAGTGCGGCTAAAGAGGTAGATGTCGTCTCCAGCCACGACGGCCGCTGGTGCCGGTTCGATCACGCCCCCCAGGCTTATCCAGTCGCTCCAGGGCCCGCCGCTGTCACTCTGGCGATACCACACGGTGCCATCGGTTCCCTCGATGAATGCGTAGGCGGTAGTCCTTGCAATGACGACCGAGGGCCTTGAGACAATCGACACACCGGCGCTCGGCGTCACCTCGGGAGTTGCTATCGCCGTCGTGCCTGCGATCTCGGTCGCCCCGAGCTCCGGGCTGGCCGCCTCTTCTTCCTTCTGGCCCCCACAGGCCGCCACAACCAGGCCCAGGATGGCCACTGCCAGCATGACGAGCGTGACAGGCACCCTCTGGGTTGGGGCGCCTCCTTGTTCGTGGCTGCGACCTACCAAGCTCATATCACTCCTTCCCCATCAAACGCGCACGCCAAAGCCAAGCGTAGGATGTACTACCGCTATGCTCGCGCTACCGGGCGACCTAACCGCTCAGGGACACCACCACCCGTTCGGCTCGAACGACGACACGGTGCGTGTAGTTTCCCCCCAACGGGCTCGAACGGTCGGGCACCCAAGTACCGCCGCAGCTTATGAGGGTGATGACATCGGTGGGAGTCTTGTCCATGACCTTTACGCCTTCAGGGTCATCGTACTTGATCGTGACGTTGTCCGTGACGCGATACTGCAGTTCGCTGCCATCCTCGAGGAGAAGCTTCACCACGTCGCCTTCCTCCAGCTCTCCTAGCCCCCAGAAGACGGCGGTCACCGGCTGCCCGTTCACTGTCCAGTCCACGTGACCGGAGAAGACGGCATTGCTCCCTTGGCCAGGCTTGGCGGTGAAGTCGTACCAGGCCACCACATCAGGGCCGTTTGGCACTTCTGGCAGGCGGTTGGCATCGAGCCCCAAGGTGATGACGGGCGCATCCACCCCCATCTTCTCGATGACCATTCGCGTGGGGGTAGCCACCTTGGGCAGTGGGGTGACGGTAGCTGCCGGGATCGCCTCCTCCTGCACGCTGGGAGCAATTATTGCCCTCAGGTCGCCGGTGGCGACGCTATCATCATTGTCCAGCTGGGCTTTGAGTATCCCGAAGAGTCCCACGGCTAGCAGAACCACTGCGCCGCAAGCCACTATCCCCGCGACGCTGAACCTGCTCCTGGGCGACCCAACCCTCGGCAAGTGGAGCCTCGACCGGATCCTACTGAGCCCCTGTCCGACAGTGCCCAGGATTCCCCCAATGCGTCCAAGAAGTCTCATGGCAACGTCCCCCCGGCTAGCTCTCCTGGGCCTTTCTCCCCGTCAGGATCTTTTCCACGCAATATTTAGAACGCGCGGTCACATGTCGGGTTACCTTCTGGTTGAACCGAGGTCGGTCGGCACCCAGTTCGCCGTGGCGTGTGCCCTGGCCCCTGATCAGAGCTGGCAAAGGCTCATGTCAGGAAGGATCGAGACAACCAACCCGACCAGCCTCGAGCGTTTTGGTTGCGCTCCTATCCTGGTGACCAACGGAGCCGCGGCGCGGTGGACGTTCGACCCCCAAGGAGTCAACCCTCGTTGATGGTAGCGATTCGATTGTCTGATGCGTCCGGCCGTGGCCGGTAGTCTCAAGAAAGGTGGCTGCCCAACATGAAAAGGTGGTGCTACGGCTTGACACCAATGGGAAAGTCGCAGACAATAGCGTAAAACTGCGTGGGAGGATGCAATGCGAAAGGCTTTGATTCGGGTATTGGTGGGCCTGGTCGGCGTTGTTGCGTTGGCTCTGGGGATTAGTGCATTCTTGTTCCCTTTCGAGCCGACACTAGTGAGCCACGCGCAGACGCCAATGGTTGCACCCATCGGGTTGCCTTCCACTGGCCTCGGCGGAAGTAGCAGCGAACCGCTTGGCTTAGCACTGTGGATAGCACTGGCGGTCGCTGGGGCCGTGCTGCTCGCCGCAGCGATGTTCCTCGCGACGCGACGCTCAGAGGTTCAGCGCTAGACCCGCCAAAGCAAGGCGAGGGCGGCTGGACGGGTGTCGACCCGACCTGTAGTCAGTACAGCAAATAGGCGGTTGCTGGCCTAACGTTGTCGTATGCGGAGCTTCCCTGAAGATAGGGAGCATCTGTTGATATGTTGAAGAGCGGAACGGCAATAGCGCGCACATCTCCCTCGAAGGCCTCTCCGAAGTGACGGCGGACAGCTTCATCTATGATGATAACCACCCTCCAGTTCCCTGGTTCTGACGGCATGCATTTGGAGAGATCTGGCACGGAAAGTCTTTTGGCTGACATGCCGTCGACCAAGTAGTAGACCTCAGGAGAATAGCTACAGACGACAATGTCCCCGAGGGAGAGGTCCGCCAGCTGTTTCTCAACGCCCCGAGCGATTTCGTATTCATAACCTTGATCAGGGTGCCATCGCGCCTCAGTTTGGAGAACTTGCCCCAGTAACAATAACACGGCGGTCATCCCGAACGCGCCCGAAAGGAGCGCGGAGCGCCGCGCGGAGGCATCCCGGAGCAAGCGAGCTCCCGAGCTCCACAAGGTCTCGAACCCAAGGCCCGCCGCATACGCCAAGAATGGCACGGTGGCGGCCAAGAAACGGATATCATTGCGGGGGATTTCTACGCCTAGTAGAAGCACGAGGCTGGCCAATATGGGCCAGATCCTTTTGTCCCTTCTCCTCACACCAACGGTCAGGCCGATGGCCGCTCCGACAACCAGCACGGGTTCCTGGACGACAAGGCTCGCGACGCCTGTAAGAGAACCCAGTCTTGCCGCATCCCCGGCGCCGCTTCCTCCGAGAAAGCCAGCGCGCACCAAGAAGAACGGATTTAGTGAAAAGGCCTCGGCGACGTTGTGAGCTAGCCAACCCCAGAGGGCTGAAAGGGCGACGAAGGAAACAGCCCAGGCTGATAGGAAATCGCGTACCCTATAGGCTGGCCCACGTTGCTGGCGGTCGGTGCCCATGAGAATGAACAGGACGCATGTCGGAAGAAGCACCACAAGCTCTAGCCGAACCAGCACCGTGAAGGCGGCGGATAGGCCCGCCACGATGCTCAGAAGCCTACAATCCCTGCGGCTCGCGAGGACGCAGAGAAGAAGTGTAAGAGTTATCATGCAGCCGGCCAGCGCCTCGGACATGACAAAACGGGACCAGGCGACACAGCTAAACGAGATGGCGACGGCGAGAACGGCACCCATGGCGGCGGTCCGCGACCGCAAGCCCTCGAGAGCGAGGAAGTACATGAGTGGAACCGTGGCCGTCCCCGCCGCGAACGACAGGACGAGCCCAGGCAGAAAAGGGTCATCGCTGAGAAACGAGAACGGCCAGGCAAGCAGGGGATAGCCCAGCCGGTAGAAGGGAGCAGCCCAGGGATCGCCCGCAATGCCCATGGCGGAATCGATGGGAATCGATTGGGAGAGACCCCGGGTGAGAAGCATCAGCTGGTACGAATCGGGGTACAGCGGGATGCCTTTCTGGGCTGCAAGTCGGATGAGACCTGCGAAGATTGTCAGGCCGGAAGCCCAAGCAATCGGGACGAGACACCTTACGTTCGAAGGGATGTGCACGAATCGTGACCCTAGGGGCTATCCTGGTTCCTTATCAGCATGTGTATCCAGGGCGACCTATTACGCGACTGCGCAGCTACGCAGGAATAACCGAACGTTACCGGAAGTTCGCATTTGAATCTAGCTCCAGGGGTTCTCGCTGTCAAGTCAGCAGCGAGGGGCATGAGGCATGAGCGTGCCACTAGCAGGCGCCCGAAGGGGGTGTAGACGGTGACCCCGTTATGTGAGACACTCACCGAAAAAGGCGTATGTCTCATACTGCGCTTCTTGGGGTGCCTGTGGCCGTTCGGGGGCTGTCGCGGCTTGTCAGGATTAGCGATGGCAAGGACTGCGAGGGCCTGCCTCGCGATCCCATCCGAGGGTTGCGGGGTATGTGAATCTGGCGAGCTTCCTCTGTCACAAGCTCAGATATGCGAAGGAGCCGATATGGTCTTCATGCCTCAGATTTCTAGTTGCGAGATTCTCCCGTGAGGATTCTCTTATTCAACTGGCGTGACATAGCGAACCCGCAGGCAGGCGGAGCCGAGGTCCACATGCATGAGGTGTTTACGAGGATAGCCAGGCTAGGCCATCGGGTGACTCTCGTGTGCTGCGGCTTTCCGGGAGCTCGTTCCCGAGAGGCCTTGGACGGACTAGACGTTATCAGGCTTGGCAACTGGATGACCTACCCGTTCCTCGCTTTCGCGTTCTACAAGATCAAGGCCTCCAAAGAGGGTTTTGACGCCGTCGTGGAAGACATAAGTAAGACCCCGCTATTCACCCCGCTCTACGTGAGGCAGCCGATACTCGCCATCTGGCACATGCGCCATGGCGCCGTGCTCTTCAAGCTAGCTCCGGCGCCGCTGGCCATGGTCATCTATGCACTCGAGAGCTTGATGCCCCGGGTATACCGGCACATCCCCTTTGCCGTGGTTTCCCCGAGTACCAGAGATGTCTTGATATCCCAGGGGGTGGATCCCCAAAAGGTGGAGATCATCTACAACGGCGTCGACCCGGGAAACCTCAGACCAGGAACACGCTCTGGGATACCCCTGCTAGTCTACGTGGGCCGTGTGGTGAGGTACAAGCAGCTTGACCATCTCGTGAAGGCCTTCACGTTGATCAAGCAACGGGTCCCGTCGGCCCGATTGCTCATCGCTGGCAAAGGCAACGACCATCGCCGACTCAAGAGGCTGGCGACGACTCTTGGGCTCGATGGCACCGTTGCCGTAGAGGGGGCTTTGAATGAAGACCGCAAGCGTAGCATCCTACAGCAGGCCTGGTTGTATGCTATCCCATCCATGTGCGAAGGTTGGGGCATTTCTGTCATTGAGGCCAACGCATGCGGGACGCCAGCCATCGGCTATGACATCGCAGGGCTCAGGGACTCCATTAGCCATCGACGTACAGGCATTCTGGTTCCCGCTGGAGACATAGAGGCCCTGGCAGATGCCTCCGTGAATGTGCTCGGCGATGATGCCCTGCGTGCAAGCCTAGGCAGCCGGGCTTTGGAGCATGCCGCCCTCTTTAGCTGGGATGCCAGCGCCGCCGCCTTCCTCCGGCTCCTTGAAAGAGTTACATCCCAGCGAGGGGCACCGCAGGAGTGAGTCGCGTAGCGGTACGACTTCCAATATCCAGCCTCTTTGCTCGGGAGAGGCTCTGGGGCCTAGCCCGGGATTTCACCTGGATCAATCTTGCGGTTCTCGCAGGCAACCTTGCGTCCTACGGGTACCAGCTCGGGATGAGCAGAACCCTCACCGTCGCTGACTACGGACTGTGGAACGCGCTCCTGGCCATAGCAATTCTTCTCCAGATCCCAATGTGGACGATCAACATGATGGTTGCCAGGCGTGTGGCGCAGCTAGCTGCCCAAGGAGCCGGCGGCGAGATCCAGGACTATCTTCTGGAGATGCTCCGCGGCGTGTCCCGCCTGATAGTCGTCGGGGTGCTGCTATACGCCCTGCTGATCCCGGTGCTGCTGTCTGCTCTCGATGTTCGATCGCCCGTTCCCCTACTGCTGATCGCTGTCGTGGGGGCTACTGGCCTCTTGTTTCCCTTCGGAATCGGAACTCTTCAAGGATTCCAGCGATTCGGCGTTGTCGGCTGGGCCACCTTCATTCAGCGGTGCGGCATTTTTGCTGGCCTGGCCCTGGTAACTGCTGGTGCTGGTGTCTCTGGAGCCATAGCTGGCCTCGTCATCGGCAACATCTGCGGCATCTTGTTCAGCTTCGGGATGTCGCGCCTTGAACTGTCGCGCAGGAACAGTGTATCCGAGGTTCGAAGAGAACGATTCGACAATGGGTCCGACCGTACATGGCCGGTCGTCGCCACCTACGCCATTCTCACGATGCTTTTGTATATGGACATGCTTCTAGCCCGATACTACCTCGATCCTGATGTCGCCGGCCGGTACGCGACAGTCTCAATGCTCGGTAAGGCAATCTACTATGGTTCCTTTGCCGTCCTTATCCTATTGGTGCCGAAGGTAGCGTCGGCTCATGCCGCCGGTCGAGACACTGCCCCGTATCTCCATCTTGGTCTGGCTATCACCGCCCTACTCGTGGCCCCTGCTGCTTGTCTCTTTTTGTTGTTCCCTAGCCAAGCTATCTCGATCCTGTTCGGCAACAAATACGCTGGTGACTCTATGGCCACCTTCGCAAGAGTGTACATTGTGGCGGCCATCTTCCTGACCCTAGTGGCAACAGCCAGCCACTACTATCTGGCGAAGCAGGCCCACTCCTTCCTCTGGGCGATAGTAGCAGCCCCAGCACTATCGCTCTTGATGGTGATCTTCCGGCATGATACTCCGACCGATGTGGCATGGGCGATGGTGATCGGCTCCGGCTCGGCTCTTGCCGGCCTGTGCCTGGTCCAAGCGCCTTGGAGGCGAATACCGTACTGGTATTCGCTGTCGACCAGCCCGGCTCTCCGATCGATGGGCACTTTCGTCCGCACAAAGTTGCCAAGGATACCTAGCTTCAGTGAGCCGACGGCCAGGGGTACCACTGAAGACTCGCACCGCCGAGGTTAAACGCGCGAAGGGTGGCCGCGCTCTCACGCAAACAGAAGGCGCTATCAGACCAGCCACATGGCGATAGAAACTGGGTGGAGGCTTTCCTTTTGCATGCTATGGCCTCTTCAGCTTGAAGACCTGACGCACGTTTTCAACTATTGCAGGCGTCTGTGACGGAGACGACACTTTAGTGCAAAGTAGCGTCACATCATCAGCAAACCTGGGGAGGAGCCGAGCAACCGCCGCAGATAAGGTTCCTCCCATGAAGGGGTACATGCCTGAGCCTCTAGTTTTGTCCACCCTAAAACCGTTGAGCTCGACGGCCGCTTTGACGGTCCTCAACGTGAAATCCCGCACATGAATGCCCTTGTACCGGGCGCTATGCTTTGGCGGCAAGTCCAGAAGAACCATCATGAGCCAGCCAACGGGCTGACTGATGTTCGGGAACACCAGGAGCAGCCTGCCTCGCTTCTTGAGAACCCGGTTCAGCTCCCCGAGGAGCCTGTCGGTAGAGATGGTGTGTTCGATGACATGGGAGCACAGTACGACATCGAAGCTCCCGTCTACAAAAGGAAGGCCGCGATCGACGTCGGCGACGACGGCCTCTATACCTCTCGCCGTCGCCTGTCTCACCAGCCGCGCCGAGATATCAACGAGGTGGCACTTGGCCCGGTCAACAAACGGTTCCAGGAGAAGGCCCGAGCCACCGCCTACGTCGAGAACCTTCGCGCCGCGCTGATGGGCCAGAACACCGGCCAGAAACAACCGTGGCACGACCAACCTGTAGGCCGGCGCTTCAGAAAAGGATAGCCACTCCCCATCAGCGGCTTCGTAGACCTTCTTCTGCAGATCCCGCGACATGTCTAGCCGCCTTCACCATCCTGGTCTCGTGATCGTACGTCTCCAAAAGGCCCTGGCCAGCGAAGTCGGACTAATCGCCCGGTGAGCCTGCCGCCGATGAGAGCCATAAAAACACCCAAAGTGAGGCCAGTCAGCACCATCCCGGGGAAAAAGTACCTTTGCGGCTCAAACTCAACAGTTATCTCAAGGTCCCCGGTCTGCTGGATATAGAAGCCATTCACAATTCCGTACAAGGGGAAGGGGTCGGCCTTCTGTCCATTCACCGAGGCCGACCATCGCCCGTCGTACAGGTCGGCGAACCCAAGAACGAAGGGCCGGTCAGTCGTCACTGTCACCGTATACTTGGAGGCATTATGCCGACGCCACGCCACTACTGGAGCGCTATCCACCTTGCCCAAGATCTCCGTTAGGCTAGCATCTTCCTGTCCAGTATATAGAATGATCTGGGCCGGCTGATCAATGGCGGGTAGCTCCAGCGAGTGCTCCCCCTGAGTCAGATCGATCGGCCCAGCGCGGCAGCACGGCTCTCGGCGAGAAGGCGCGGCCTCAAGCTTTAACTCATGCGTCCCGTCCACAATCACCTTGCCACCCTCTAAGCTCGCTCCATTGTCAGCACGCGCCGCCAGCATATATTGCCCCTCAGCAGGTATGGAAACTTCTATCGGCTTCTCGCTAGAAAGAGAGGGAGCACCCGCCTCGCTGGAGCTATCCGCTACCACTATCACGGTTCCTCTGTGCAAGCGCTCGTTCAGTGCCTCCTCCATCGTCCCGATGTTCTCCGCCGGCACAGCCGCAAGGACATTGACAGCGTTCAAGCCTCCCCGATTAACGATGGCTAGCTCATGTTCACCTTTCGACAAGTCTGTGCGCGCGACGCGCTGCCATGCCAGGCGGCTTTGCAGCCCTTCTGTGTCGAGCTTGACAGGCGATGCATCGTCCACCGAGATCTCCAGCTTGCCCCCCTCGGGGCTAAGCAAGACTCGAGCGTACACCTCGTACTCAGCCTCCTCCGGCACCTCAAACGGCACCTTCAGCACAGGGGGCTGACCAGAACGCAGGGTCTTCATGGATAGCCTGAACTCGCCCAGGTCGAGGCGGTGGGCCCCCAGCCCAGAGGGTGCCCGATCCTTATCCCAGCGGATGCTGATCAACAGACCCCGTACGTGGTCTCTAGCTGCCGGAAGGGGAAACTGCAGACGACGCCACCCGCGCCATTCAAGACGAACGGACCCCACCCTGTAACTAGTGCCATCTAGGCCGCGCTTCAGCCACAGTTCCAGCAAATTGCCGCTGCCGTCGCCCAGCACCTCCAGCGAGGCCGTATCATAGTAGGTCCAGTCCTGTACGTCGAAGCTTGTCTCCATCACCACCTGGGTCGGTGAGGGCTCATCGAAGCGGTATCGAATCTGCACTGGCGGACCTTGCTGAACCACTTCTATTTCATCGGAGGACGTCCATCCTCTCGCCTGCCAGGTCGCCGCCGACAAGTCGACCAACACCGTCGCCGTTTCCGGTGCAGGGGCATACCAGCTGGCAGCCAGCCCCCGGCCGTAATCGAATTCGCCTGGAGGCTGGATCCCATAAATGGTGGTGAGCAACTTGTGCCACCAGTAGTATCGAGGATTCATCCGGGCCCACCCCACACTTGGGTCGCTATGGGAGGCGTATTCCGAAAGGGAGAGCAGTGTGTCATGTGGTGCGTACGAAAGGAGAAGATCCAGATAGGACGATTGGGGCCCCATGATGAAGCCTGCTTCAGGCAGGTCGGCAGGGTGGTCATTCCTGTCAAGAAAGACCACCCCTGGCCCAGCAGGGTCAAAATCTGGTAGAGAGACCAGGCTATCGAGTGTCCTCAAGCCGCCTACCGTGAGGAAACTGCTTTCCTGGATGTAGAAAAGTCCGGGGCTATTCTCCGGTGAGAAGCGGTAATAGAAGCCTGCCTGCTCGTCTAGCTTGAGATCGGAGGACTTCAGATTGGCAAGAGCAGCCTCGGAAGAGGAGCCAGTCAGGTTGTCCCTCGGGGCCACCAAGTCGTCGTGGAACACCACCGAACAGACAGTGGCGGGGAACAAGTACTTGGAGATATTTTGAGACCGTCCGTCGACTAGCTCCGCGTACATGTGCTGAATGTAAGGCATATTAATGCTTCGATCTCCTGGGGGGCCAAGACCCAGAACAGACCTGCCAGGGGTAAGATCGGACATATTGTAGAAGGAAGGGTTCTCCTTGCGGTTCCAACTGAGCTCATCCAGGAGCAGGACGGGAAGCCATAGTATCGTGCAGTCATCCCTTTCCCCAAGAGATTCTGTTACTTGATCAAGCTGCGGAGGAAGGCGCACCGGTCGGAAATGGCCATCGAAATCGCCGCTGAGGCCAGGCAGAAAGTATAACAATAGCAGCAAGATTGGTCCGCCAGCCGTCAAAACCGATAGAATTGGGTGAGCGGAGCGCCGCAACAGTGTAAGGCCGCGCGCCACCGCCATGGCTACCAGAAACGCGAGGCCCAGGCTCAAGAAGACATTCCACTTGTACGGCGTTCGAATTGGCGCCAGATAGCCACCGATGGGGGAGGAGAGTAGTGAAGAAGTCAACTCGGGGATATTGATCACGACAATGGCGAGGCCACAGAGACCCGCACAAGAAAGCGCCAATCTGTTCCGATAATGAAAGGCCCATCCGAGAAGGCCAAGGGTCACAGGCAGAAATGCGATAGGACCCCACAGCCACTGCGAGCTCCCCACCGGTGTCGTCCATTCTACCCACGGCCAGTAGATACCCTGAAGGCGCAGGGAGTCGACGAAGGAATAACTGACCAGGGAGCGGGTGCTGTCCACATCAAATGGCAACCCTGTCGCTTCTAAGGGTGCCATGCTCACGGCCTTCAGGTACGGAAGGAACCAAAAACTGCTCAGCAGCACGTACACAAGCCCGATCGAGACACTCGCAAGGACGTTTCTGAGGACCTTGCCGAACCTTCTCCCCCGGAGATCTAGAACGGCTTGCCCCGTAAAGCAGAACGCAAGGAGAACGAGCATGAAGATCAGCCAGGCCGCCTTGATGCCAAATAACCACCAGAGAAAGGCCACAGCGAAGATCCTCAACGCTCGGTCGTGCAGCGTTAGGTTCTCCCCCAACAGCGAGTCATACAGCAGGATGACAAGAGGAGTCACAGCGTAACCCGTGAAGAGGCTGAGGTCGTAGAGAAGATTAATCGCCAGGGGATTGAGGGTAAAAGTAAGCGCTCCCAGTGTCGCTGCTGCCAGCGAGATCGAGTCGGCATAGCCGAAGCGGTATCTCAGGATTAAGTAGCCTGACCAGTACATGCTGAAGTAGGCAACCAAGAAGGCGCTGAAATACATGACAGCCACCGGGTCAGCGATAGGCCAGAAGTCAAAGAATAGGTGAAAGGGACCGGTGAAAGGGGCAAACTTGAAGTTTTCCAGGTAGGTCGTAAAATCCAGGGGCTTGGCATCTCGCAGCAGTGGCAGAAACCATTCGCCGGGATAGTGATCCCGATAGATCAGAGCACCTGAGCGAAAGAGGGCCTCACGAAATATAATAAAGCCCAGACTGATAGGAATGACGAACCCAGCGGCAATGTGCGTCAGCACAAGGCGACTTCGACTCAAGGGTTCCTCCTGCCGAAAGGCCATTTCAGCGGCTGGGTCCGTACACAAGTCGGCTGACCGTCAATGATAATGCTGTACAGCCTAGGGCATTCTATCATGGAGGCACCCCACTGCAACGGAGACTGGGGGCGCAGGGTATGCCCTTGAACAATCTCGACAGGCGCCGCCTTGATCGCCTAACCTCTCGGAAAGGAGAGCGTGGCTAGCATCTTGTCAAAGAAGCCTGCGGCAGGAGCTGAACCGGGGGCGCAGGCGGCTGGACTTGGTACACGGGTGCCGCCGGCTGGATGTACCGGCTGATCGTCGAGTCGCTGCTCGGCCTTCGCTTGGAGGTGGACCGGCTCTCCTTCACGCCCTGCCTGCCGCCCGACTGGCAGTCGTTCGCCCTCAGCTACCGCTACCGGGAGACGACCTACGCGATCACCGTTCGACGAGCGGGCGCGGGTGACGGAGTGCGCATCGTCGTCGACGGCGTTGAGCAGGACGAGGGGTCGATCCGGCTTGTCGGCGACCGCGAGCCGCACACGGCCGAGGTCGAGATCGGTCGGGCCGACGAGAGCAGCCCCGCCATCGCGGAGCCTCCGCCCGCGAGCAACCTGCCGCCGCGATAGCCTGGTCGGCCGCGGTCGAGAGTTGCCGGCGATCCAAGTGAAGACGGTGGCCGCTACGAACGGCAAGAGTGTCAATTCAGCATCTGGAGGCAATACTTTGGAGCGGGAAACGGGACTCGAACCCGCGACTGAGGGGCGCCAAAATGTCATCCGTATCCGGACGGTTGACGCCTGAGCCGTTTGGATCAGCCTTGAGCCTGTTGGGTGCTCACCCGACTGCCATGACTACGGCTTCCTGATTGACAATCAGATCACCTGCTCCGCGGGCAGGTGTCAACCCAGCCACCATCTCCAGCGAAGCGTCCAGCCGGCGAGGAGAACGGCCAGAAGAACTTTCAGCGCACGCGTCGCGAATCAGGGCTACAGCCCGGCGCTGGCCGCTGCAGCGGCCTGAGTGATCTGGAAGAGCGCGCTCGTGGCGTTCTCCACGCCGTTGAACAGGGGCTGCGGGTAGAGCCCCACCAGCAGCACGCCCACGATCAGCACCGCCACCACCGCATACTCCATCCGCGGCACCGGCAAGCGCGCCTTCTCCGTGGGCTCCACCAGGTACATCTGTTTGATGATCCCTAGGTAGTAATAGAGGGAGACGAAGCTCATGAACACGGCAATCGAGGAGAGCCAGAGGAGATCCTGCTGGGCGGCGGTCTGGAAGAGGATGAACTTGGTGGCGAAGCCGGCGAACAATGGCATGCCCGCCAGCGAGAACAGGGCGATGGTCAAGCAGAGGGCCAGGAACGGCGCCCGCTCCGCCAGACCGCCGAAGTCCGCGATCTCATCCTTGCCGGTCTGGTTGTAGTAGACGATGACGCAGACAAAGGCCGCCAGGTTGGTAATGACGTAGCCCACCAGGTACAGCAACAGGGCGCTGGCCGGGTCGCTGGGGCCGTGCGGCGTGAGGGCGGCGATCCCCATAAGCATGAACCCCGCCTGGCCAATGCTCGAGTAGGCCAACAGGCGCTTGATGTTGTGCTGTTGGATGGCCACCAGGTTCCCCAGGATCATGGTGGCCGCTGAGAGGCCGGCGATGATCCAGCGCCAGTCGTCGGCCATGGGCAACAGGGCCTGGCCGAACAGCTTCAGGAAGAGAGCGAAGCCCGCCGCCTTGGAGATGGCCGAGATGAAGGCGGTGATCGGCAGCGGCGCCCCCTCGTAGGCGTCGGGCGTCCACATGTGGAAGGGCACCGCCGCCACCTTGAACCCCAGCCCAGCGATCATCAGAACGATGCCCAGCATCAGGGCGAAGGCGATGCCGCTGGTGTCGCCGCTCAGGGCGCTGGCGATGCCGGCGAAGCTGGTGGTCTTAGTCACGCCGTAGACCAGGCTCATGCCGTAGAGGAAGATGGCCGAGGAGAAGGCCCCCAGCAGCATGTACTTTAGCCCCGCCTCGTTCGACTTGAGGTCGAACTTGGCATAAGAGGTGAGGACATAGAGGCTGAAGCTCAGCAGCTCCAGCGAGATGTAGGCCGTCAGCAGCTCCTTGGCCGCCGCCATGTACGTGCCACCGATGACCGTCAGCAGGATTAGGGCGTAGTACTCGCCGGGATGGAGCAGGCGGTCCTTCACGTACTGCGCGGACGCCAGGCAGATGACGAAGGCGATGAGCCCGAAGAAGACGCGGAAGAAGGTGGTGTAGTTGTCGACCTGCAGCAGGTTGCCGAAGGAGGCGCTGTCGTTCACCCAGATGAGCGAGACCAGCGTGGCGGTGAGCGCCCCGGCCGCGGCCACGTAGGCGAGCTGCTCCTTGCGCAGGCGGCCCCAGAACAGGTCCAGCGAAACCACCATGGCCGCCCAGCCGGCCAGGATGTACTCGGGGACGAGCAGCGACCAGTCCATCTATCCGATCCCCGGCAAGGCAAGCACGCTCTGGGCAATGCGGTCCACGAACGGGGCGGGCCAGACGCCCATGAAGACAATGAACACGATGAGGATGGCCCCGGCCACCTGCTCCAGCAGGCGCATCTCCTTCAGGTGGGCCCACTTCTCGTTCAAGGGGCCAAAGAAGGCGGCCGCCAGCAGGCGCAGGATGTAGACGGCGGTGATAGCCGCCGTCAGGATGCCCAGCGCGCCGAACACCGGATACGTCTTGAACAGCCCGGCGAAGATGTTGAACTCGGCGATGAAGCCGGCCAGTCCGGGAAGGCCCAGGGACGATAGGCCGGCGATGGCGAAGAAGGCCACGAAGCGCGGCATGCGCTGGGACAGGCCGCCGAAGGTCCAGATCTCCCGCACGCGGGCCTGATCGTATATCGCGCCCACCATGGCGAAGAAGAGGGCCGTCATCACCCCATGAGCGAACATCTGGAGCACCGCACCGTTCACGCCGATGGGGTTAAGTGTGGCCAGGCCCATGAGCACGTAGCCCATGTGGCTCACACTAGAGTAGCCCACCACGTACTTCAGGTCGCGCTGGGCCATGGCCGAGATAGCGCCGTATAGGGCGCCAGTGGTGCCCAGTACCAGCAGGGCCGGCGCCCAGAACTCTGCTCCCTCCGGGAAGAGGCTCATCCCCACGCGGATAATACCGTAGGCGCCCAGCTTCATCAGGACGCCGGCGTGCAGCATACTCACCGCCGTCGGCGCCGCCACGTGGCCGTCGGGCGACCAGGTGTGGAAGGGCCAGAGGCCAGCCAGCACCCCGAAGCCCAGCATGAAGAAAGGATAGAACGTCTTCTGAAACGTCTCGCTGTACGTCACCTGGCCCAGGACGGGCAGATCGAAGGTGCCCCTGCCCGCTTCCACGAACGTGGCGAGGATACCGATGAACACCAGTGCGCTACCTGCCACCAGGTACAGCGTCAGCTTCATGGCGCCGTACCCATTGGTGCGGACGTACGTGCCGAAGTCGGTGCTTGACCCCCAGACGCCGATGAGCAGGTACATGGGGAGCACCGCCAGCTCGTAGAAAAAGAAGAGGAAGAAGAGGTCCGCCGCCTGGAACACCCCGAAGACGCCGCTCACGAGGAGCATGAGGAGGATGAAGAAGTCCTTGTTCCGATACTTGATGTTCCAGGAGATGAGGCAGCCGCAGAAGATTACGATGCCCGTCAGCAGCACCAGCGGCACCGAGATGCCGTCCACCGCCAGGTGCAGGGTGATGCCGTCCTTCCCCAGGAAGGCCACGTTCTCCAGCCAGGGAAGGCGCAGGTCGAACTGGAGGCCGCCCTCCTTGTAGTTGTAGAGGACGAAGAAGATGACCGACAGGACGAACATGGTGAAGCCGGCCGCCGTCGCCACCCACCGCACCTGCTGCTTGTAGGTCGAGGGGATGGCCATGATGATCAGCGCGGTCGTCAAAGGCACCGCTATCGTCGCGAACAAGAGCCAGCCGCTGTCCATGTCCCCCTACCTTAGACTAGAACGGTCATGGCGACGATCGCCATGACCACGACGCCCAGGATGATAGCGAACGCGTAGTTGGGCAGGCGTCCCGTCTGTAGGAACTTCAGCCGGAAGCTCGAATACACCGCCAGGGCGGCCGAGCCGTTCACCCCCGTGTCGTTGATGATCTTGCGGTCCCACCAGGCGATGAACCGGCTGAAGACCAGCACCACGCGGTCGATGAGGGCCTGGTAGAGACAGTCCATGTAGTACTTGTTCTTCCAGAGGGCGTAAACGAAGGGGAAGCGGGCGCCCGCTGCCTTGGCCGGCTTCGCCTCGCCCCACCAGAAGTAGAAGGCGCCCAACACTCCCGCCAGGGCAGCGATGATGGAGACAGCCGCCACGTCGCCGTGGAAGCTGAACGCCTCCGGCTCCGCCAGGTAGACGAACTTGCCGATGCCGCCGGGGAAGCCCAACGCCTCGCCCACCTGATCGAAGACTACGAGGCCGGCCACCACGGCCAGGACGGCCAGTAGGACATTGGGCACCGTCATTATTGGTGGCGCCTCGTGGGCGTGCTCGAAGGCGTGCCGGTCGCGGGGCTCGCCGGTGAAGGTGAGAAGGAACAGACGGGCCATGTACAGGCCGGTGATGAAGACGCTAAGTACGATGAGGCCGTAGACGAAAGCGTTCTGGTGCTGCGATGAGCTCAGGACGATCTCGTCCTTGGCCCAGAAGCCCGAGAGCGGCGGTATGCCGGCCATGGCCAGAACGCCCACACCGAACAGCGTCGCCGTCAGCGGCATCTTACGCCACAGCCCGCCCAGCTCCCGCACGTCGCTCTTCTCTGTGGCATGCAGGACGGAGCCGGAGCCAAGGAACAGCAGGGCTTTGAAGAAGGCGTGGGCGAACAGGTAGATCATGGCCGCCGCCACTTGCCCTGAGCCCAGGGCTACCATCATCAGCCCCAGGCTGTTGATGGTGGAGTAGGCCACCACCCGCTTGATGTCGTTCATTACCAGGCCCATGGTGGCTGACATGAAGACGGTGGTCAGGCCCAGAGCAGTCACCAGGTTCAGGGCGGCCGGGTGGGCCAACTCGAACAATGGCAGAGTGCGGGCCACCAGATAGACGCCCGCCACCACCATCGTCGCGGCGTGGATGAGGGCGGAGACCGGCGTCGGGCCCTCCATGGCATCGGGGAGCCAGACGTGCAGGGGGAACTGGGCCGACTTCCCCACCGCTCCAGCGAAGATGAGGATCACGGCGGTGGTGAGATAGGGCTCGCTCATCACCCCCGCTCTCGCTGCCTCGAAGGTCTCCCTGATGTCGAAGGTGCCCGTGGCCCGCCAGAGCATGATGATACCGATGAGCAGCCCCACATCGCCGATGCGGGTGGTGACGAAGGCCTTCTTGGCCGCCTCGGCCGCCGACCGCCGTTCGTTCCAGAAGCCAATGAGCAGGTACGAGCAGAAGCCCACGCCCTCCCAGGCGATGTAGAGCAGGAGGAAGTTGTCGGCCAGGACTAGGGTGAGCATGGCGGCGGCAAAGAGCGACATGCAGGTGAAGAACCAGCCGTAGTGGGGGTCGCCCTTCATGTACCCCACGGAGTACACCTGCACCATCAGCGCCACAAAGCTGACCACCACCAGCATGACGATGGTGAGCTGGTCAACGGCGAAGCCCAGGCGCAGCTTGAAGCCGGCGTACTCGATCCAGTTCCAGCCCGAGAGGCCAGGCAGGGCACCAGGTGTGGCGATCTTGTCCAGCAGGTCGGCCAGAACAGGGAAGAAGAGGACAAACGATGCGCCGATGGCCGCTATGGAGAGCCAATCGCCGCGGCGGGGCAGGTACGGCCCGAAGATCAGGAGGATGGCAAAAGCGCCCGCCGGCAGGGCCGCCAGCAGCCAAGCGTCATTCATGCCCATCATGCTCACTCCAAGGCAGCCCCGAGGGTCTGCAGGTTCGAACGCGAACAGACCAACGGCGCACCGCATGAGATGCTTCGCTGCGCTCAGCATGACAGCCAGCGGCGCCGTCACCCTGAGCGCAGCGAAGGGTCTTCATCGCTAGGCTTGATCGGCTACAGGGACGCAGATACCCTACCATCGCATCACGTCCACTTCGTCCACGTTGGCCGTAGCTTGATTGCGGAAGATGCGCAGGACAATGGCCAGCAGCAGTCCCACCTCCGCCGCTGCCACGGTGATGACGAACACGGCGAAGATGAGGCCCACGAACGCATCGGGCGCCAGGTACACGGCGAAGGCGATGAAGTTTATGCTCACCGCCTGGAGCATCAGCTCCACCGCCATCAGGATCAGCACAGCGCTGCGGCGAGCCAGCACACCGTACACCCCTAGCGAGAAGAGGATGCCGCTCAGCACCAGGAAGTGTTGCATGGGGATCATTCGCCGTCCTCCCCGCGGGCCAGGACGATGGCCCCCACCAGGGCCACCATCAGCACCAGCGACGCTATCTCGAAGGGGAGAGCCCAGGTGCGGAATAGGGCATCGCCGAAGTCGCGCAGAGGGATGGCGTTGATCTTCTCGGTCTGCCCCGGCCAGGTAGTGCCCACCGCCGCCAGGATAAGGATGGCGAGGACAGCGGCGGCAGCCAGGAAGGCGAAGGGCTTCTGTGGACTGTCCAGGGCCGCGGGCATGTCCTGCACCCGCGTGAGCATCAGGGCGAAGATCACCAGGATGGTGACAGCGCCGCCGTAGACAAGGATCTGCACCAGAGCCAGGAACTCGGCGGACAGCAGCAGGAAAATGCCGGCTACGGCCAGCAGGGCGAGGATCAGGAACAGGGCGGAGTAGACAACGTTACGGGCGAATACTACGCCCATCCCCCCCATCACCGTGATGGCGGCGATGACATAAAATACCCCCTCCTCTACAGACATCGGTAGCCACTCATGAGAGAATCACTCAGCCTCGGCTTTCTCCCCGCGGGGCTTGGGGCTCCAGCCCGAGTGGGCCATGCCCAGAGGCTCCCGGAAGGGGTTGGTGAGGCTGCCCTCTTTGGATTTTGCGAGAAGAGCCTCCAGGTCGTTCACCAGATCACGCCGGTCGTAGCGCGATACCTCGTGCCCCGACCAACTGTTGTTCAGGACAATGGCATCGAAGTTGCAGACTTCCACGCAGATGTTGCAGCGCATGCAGCGGCCGTAGTCGAGGTAGAACTTGTCGACGATCTTGCGCCTTTTGCTCTTCCCATCGGCGTGGAGGGGGTTGTCCTTCATGGTCACGCTCATGCATTCGCTGGGGCAGTAGCGGGCACACACCTGGCAGCCGGTGCAGAAGGGCTCTAACACCTCGAAGTCCCAGAGGAGCACGGGGAAGCCCCGCGTGCGGTGAGGCAGTTCTTTGTGCACGGCCGGGTACTGCAGTGTCACCGGCTTGCGCACGATGACGGAGAGGGTGGTGCCCAGCGCCTTGAACAACCCCAGCATCTCAATCGATCCCTCTAGCGGGCGCGAGCGGCCAGCGCGGGGTGGGCACCGCTCGCCGGCTGCCGCGGTAGACCAACGCGCCGGCTACGAGCGCGGCAAAGCCAGAGAGGAGGCCCAGCACCACGTCCGGCCACTCGTACACTAGAACTAGGCCATTGAGAATGATGGCCACGAATGCGAAGGGCAGGAGAACCTGCCAACAGAAGGACATGAGCTGGTCGATGCGCAGACGGGGCAGGGTAGAACGCAGCCACATGAACAGGAGCAGCATGGCCGACGTCTTCAGCAGGATCAGCACCACCTGCAGCGGCCAGCCCACCTCATTGCCCAGGGGCCAGTTCCAGCCGCCCAGGAAGACGAGCGACCCCAGCACCGAGAGCACGAAGACGTTCACATACTCGGCCAGGAAGAACATGCTCCAGCGGATGCCGCTGTACTCGATGACCGGCCCGCCTATGATCTCCGACTCCGCCATCGGGATGTCGAAGGGGTTGCGGCGGAGCTCGGCCAGGGTGGCGATGAGGAAGATGGCGAAGCCCAGGGGCTGCCAGACGATGTAGGGCACCCGCCCTTGTTCATTGACGATCTCCACCAGGTTCAGGGTGCCGGACACCATAGCCACCGCCAGGATGGCCAGGACCAGCGGGATCTCATAGCTGATGAGCTGGGCGGCGGCGCGCACGGCGCCCAGGAGGGCGTACTTGTTGGCGGAGCCCCAGCCGGCCATGAGCAGCCCCACGGTGGACAGCCCCGAGACAGCCACGATGTAGAACAAGCCCAGCTCCAGATTCCGAACGAAGAGGTGGGCGGTGAAGGGCAGGGAGATGAGGGCAAGGAGCGAGGGTACAAAGGCCGCGAAGGGTGCCAACTCGAAGACCCAGCGGTCGGCGGTGGCCGGCCGCAGGTCCTCCTTGGTCAATAGCTTAATGGCGTCGGCCACCGACTGCATGATGCCGTAGGGCCCCGTCACCATCGGCCCCAGGCGCATCTGCATGCGCCCCGCTACCTTCCGCTCCAGCCAGATGAGGATCAAGACAACCAGTATGGCCAGCAGTGCCACCAGCAGCGTCCGCACCGCCGCGTCGATCCAAGGGTTGTCAGCGATCACCGGTCTACCTCGCACAAGACGATATCGACAGAGCCGAGGATGAGGACGGCGTCGGCCAGGTAATGGCCAATGGTCATGTCGCGTAGGGCGGCCAGGTGGCAGAAGCTGGGTGAGCGGATCTTCAGCCGGTAGGGCTTGTCGGCTCCCTTGGAGACAAGGTAGATGCCGTACTCACCGCGGGGGTTCTCCGCTCGCATGTACACCTCGCCGGCCGGCGGCCGCAGGACGCGCTTCAGATCCGGCGCCACGATGGGCCCGTCCTCGGGCATCTGGTCAAGGCACTGGTCGATGATGCGAGCCGACTGGCGCATCTCCTCCAGGCGCACCATGTAGCGGTCATAGACGTCACCCCGATCGCCTACGGGGATGTCGAACTCCAGGCGGTCGTAGATGGAGTAGGGCTCGGCCCGGCGGAGGTCGTGGCGGACGCCGCTGGCCCGCAGCATAGGGCCGGAGAAGCCCCAGTCGATGGCCTGCTCGGCGGTTATGGTGCCGATGCCTCGCGTGCGGGCCAGAAACACCTCGTTCTCTGTCAGGAGGCCGTCGATGTCGGCGATGCCCTGGCGGGCCTCCTTCACCATCCAGCGGGTGCGCTCCACGAAGTTCTCGGGAACATCCCAGGCCAGGCCGCCCACGCGAAAGTAGCTGTACATCATGCGGTCGCCACTGATCTCTTCGAAAAGGTCCAGCATGCGTTCCCGCTCGCGGAAGGCGTACATGAACAGGGTGCCGAAGACGCCCAGGTCGGCGCTGAAGGCGCCCATGAACATCAAGTGGCTGGCGATACGGTTAAGTTCCGTCAATATGACACGGATGTACTCCGCCCTCTCCGGCACCTCCAGGCCCATGAGCTTCTCCACCGCGATGACGTAGCACAGCTCGGCGTTGAACTGGGCCAGGTACTCGGTGCGGTCCTGGAAGGCGAGCGCCTGACGGTAGTCGCAGTTCTCGGAGAGCTTCTCCGCCCCGCGGTGCAGGTAGCCGATGACCGGCTCCAGGTCCACCACCAGCTCGCCGTCCACGCGGAGGACCATGCGAAAGACCCCGTGGGTGGCCGGGTGCTGCGGCCCCACGTTGACGTAGACGTCGATGGTCTCTAGCTCGCGCTCCTCGATGATCATGGTTTTATGCGATAGCAAGGCTGATGGTCATTGACTAGAAGCCATCTCAAACTCCCGACGACACCGCCCCGTAAACGGGGCGGCATCGATGCCCCCGCCTTCAGGCGGGGGTCGAAAGCGATTTTTGAAACTGGTTGTAAGCAACACAGCAGCCCTAGTTGCCCTTTCCAGGCAGACCTAAAGGCGTTCAACTATTTAAATTCACCTCTGCGGGATAAATCCCGCAGCTTCCCCAAAGCTGAGGGTTTCAACCCTCAGGGGTGTTCTTATTTTCTTGATCGCCATCAGCCCTGCCTTTTGTCGCGTCAAATTGTTCATAACCATAGGCCCCCCACAGCTACTGCTTGCTCTCCTCCCGCAGGAACTGCTCCTGCGACTGCTCGATCTCCGCCAGGGGGTGGCTCTTGAGCAGAGGATAGTAGCCCAGGTCCTCCTCCAGGAGGAGCGGCCGCAGGTCCGGATGGCCCTGAAAGACAATGCCGAACATCTCGTGCGTCTCCCTCTCGTGCCAGAGGGCGCCATTCCAGACGGTAGTGACCGTCGCCACCTGAGGGTCGTCGGCGGGGAGAAGGGTCTTGATGGTCACGTTGTGGGCGTGCTTGAAGGAGTAGAGGTGGTAGACCACCTCCAGCCCCTGCTCCATCTGGTCGACGCCGCAGAGGCAGCGCAGGTAGTCGAAGGCCAGGCGGGGGTCGTCCTTGGCCGCCCGCATGACCCGTGGGATGTCCTGGCGGGCGACGGTAAGGATGACGTCCAGCACGGCTTGATTGGCCACGAACTCCACGTCCGGGAGCACCTCCTTGAACCTATCAGCGATGCTCCCCGGCGGTGGGGGAACGATGGGCGCTTCTTTGGTGCTAGGGTCCCGATGTTCCTGAGCGGCGCTCATCGGCCGATCTTGCTCCGTTCCTCCATGATCTTCTTCCGCAACTGCATATAGGCGTCGATGAGGGCCTCCGGCCGCGGCGGGCAGCCGGAGACGTAGACGTCCACCGGGATGATCTTGTCCACCCCCTGCAGGACGCGGTCGTAGCGAGTGTAGGGGCCGCCGTTGGTGGCACAGGCGCCCATGGCGATTACCCACTTGGGGCTGGGCATCTGCTCGTACAGCAGCTTGACGGCCGGGGCCATCTTCTTGGTCACCGTTCCGGACACCACCATGACGTCGGCCTGACGGGGCGAGGGCCAGGGCAGGATGCCGAAACGGTCCAGGTCGTGCCTGGCCATGTGGGCAGCGATCATCTCGATGGCGCAGCAGGCCAGGCCGAAGGTCAGGGGCCACAGAGACGACTTGCGGGCTAGGGCGATGATTGCGTCCGCTGGCAACTGAAGGACGCCGGGCAGGATCTGGCGGTAGGGGGCCTTCCCTTGACCGGGGGGCATCTCCACCGGGCTCAGCTCTTTGATGCGCCTGCGTAGCTCCGCCGGCACCACGTCGGAGATGGCCACCGCGGGGTCATCGCGGACCACATGCACTTCCTCGGCCCTTGGCTCGTCAGCCATTCTCTACCTCCACTGCAACACACCCTTCTTCCAGGCATACAAGAGGCCGAAGCCCAGGATGCAGATGAACGCCACCATCTCGAAGAAGGCGGCCTTCCCCACGTCCAGGAAGGTCACCGCCCAGGGGAAAAGGAAGACCGTCTCCACGTCAAAGATGAGGAAGAGGATGCCGAACAGATAGTAGCGGAAGTGCACCTGGGTGACGTTGCGCCCGATGGGCAGCATGCCGCACTCATAGGAGAGGCCCTTGGGCCGCGAGGGCAAGCGCGGGGCGAGGAGGAAGTTAATGAAGAGGGCGCCTCCTACAATGAGGACGCCCACGACGGTGCCCACCAAGACGGCCACATAGTTATCGTAGAGCTGCTCCAATGTGCACAGCCTCCTGTCTCAGCATACGTCGGTCACATAATGGCAGCCGCTGCTGCCACGATCAATCGGGTACGGTCAGGCGGTCCTACGGGATGGATATGTTGGAGCCAGCATATCCATCCATTTCTTGACATGTCAAGCACCGCAGTATTTCAGGAAATGTGGGACAGGAGTGGAGAGAAAGGGGCTCAGCGCGGGGTCGCAGTACCGCGCCCGCAGGTACTACAGACCCTGCGATGGGCGTGCCTTGGCGTCGAACTGCTGGCCGGTGAAGAGCATGCTGGTGGATAGTGTGCCGCTCGTGGTGCGCACCTCCCCGCGGCGCGTATGCCTACCGATAGAACCGGTCGAACAGCCAGGACGTGAGCAGCATGGCCGGGATGCCTAGGCCGAAGCCCAGAACCGCCACGAGAACCAATATGAGCGGATCGACCCCTTGGATCGCCCCATAGATGACGACGTATGCCGTGACACCGAGGCCGCCGGCCAATCCGGTCTTGTATCTTAGTCTCATCGGATCATAGTACCGCGCCCGCAGGTAGTACAGGCCCTGCAATAGGCGGGCCTTGGCGTCGAGCTGATCGCCGGTGAATGCACAAAGATCCTTTAACGCCTGCCGTCCTTCCTGCCCCGCCAGCCTTCCTTCCGTATGACTCGCAGGAGTCTAAACAACCAAACGGTGGACACCAGCCCGACAAAGCCAACGACCACCTCATTCTTCCCTTGGCCGAATGCTATTAGGGGAATGGTTGTGCCGACCACAAACACGAGACCTGCAAGGATCCATTGAGCCGCGGAAAGGCGGATGCGTGGGAACTCGCGATACGAGTCAAGCCACGACCCCGGCCAACCCACAGTGTAGTGCTTCATTGCAGTGGCAACCATGTCTGCCACTGCAACCGCCCAGATGGGCCAGTATAACCAATACCGTAGAATGATCCCCCAAGCTGTTATGGCGATCATCGGCAAGGCGAGTGCCACCAGCAATACGAACATTCGCCTGGCCCTCTTCGGGTCGGTCGTTATCGCTGTTCTGAACATGAAGTGATCACCGATACCAGCTATGCAGTACACCTAGGATTGTAGCCGAGCGTGTACGCAGCGTACTCGACCCCCACGCCTGAAGCGATGGCTACAGCACCCTGAACCCCACAATAGCTAGCGTACACAGCGGTGCTCGTGGTGCGCACCTCCCCGAAGGCGTCATAGACGTACGTGCCCAATTCATTAGACGCTGAGTCACGGGCCAGCGTAACAGTCGAGCCGAGGCCATCGCCGAAATAGTAGTCCTGGGCGGTGAGGAGAAGCTATTGAGATTCCAATCGGGCTCTCACTTGACAAGTTATACAGATGGGGTGTATAAGTGGCCTACGGCTTCTGGTCGCCGAACTTTGGTCGTTACGCCGAGGTGTGGCGGTGACTGCCGGGGGGTGGACCTCCCGGCCTCGAAGGAAGGGCGGGAATCGGCGACGGCCTGGTGCTGATTGCTCATTACGATGGGGGGTTGAGCCGGAGCGGCAAATAGCTGAGGGAAAAGAACAAAGGCCCCGGACGGCGTGCACCGCCGGAGCCTGGCAATAGGCGCGTGGGACCACACCCGTTGCCATTTTCTATTCTAGGGCGGGCCAGCGTGGGGCCGCAAGGAAGGCGTTGGCCGATTTTTCCTCAACTTCAGGCGCGTCGCCACTCCCCTATTTGTAGCATTCCCGCTGGTCAGGAAGGAGCTGCAAGATGGTACACATACCGTCTACGCCGCGGATGATCCTCATCGGATTCGTCATGCTGGCGGCAGCGCTCGGGCTGTCCTTGATGCCGGCAGGGGCTACGCCGCCCGGGCAGGAACCCTACCCGCCGCCGTATCCGTCGCCGTGTCCGTGCGTCGTCCTCGTCTCCGCAGGTGAAGCTGCGCCCTCTACCGGTGAGTGCATCCCGATCATCTGTCGCGTGACGGGCGCCGAGGATACCCCCGCAGTTGAAGTTGGGTGCGCGATGTCGATCCTTTCTCAGCCGGGGGCTGACGCTATCCTGAGCCCGGCATCAGCGATGACCGACGAAAAGGGCGAGGCTGCGGCGGAACTGTGTGTCGGAAGTGCTGCCGGCCCAATAGTCGTGCTGGCCGAGGCAGAGTGCTGTCAGGGGCAGGTTCAGGTGACGGTCCGGCCACCAACGGTCGTGTTGCCGGAGTCTACTCCTCCGGCGGCAGTTCCCTCGACCGGAGCCGGGACGGGCGATGGCAGATCCTGGTCCGCGCCGCTCATCGCCATTTGGAGCGCCGCAGCGCTCGCGGCCGGAGCCGTCTTCGTCTGGGGGATAGGCGGCCGGCGGCGTCGGGGTTCCTAGCTCCCTGGCAACTCTCGGACGGACCAGCGTTCTGCCGTCTCGCGGCGCTTGAGATCGGTGAGACATTCGGGGTTTCGATGGGTGAGGAGTCGCGACATCATCGGCATTGCGCTTCTGGTCGCGCTGCTGGCGATGGTGGCTGTGGAGGGCTATCGATACGTGCGGATCTACAACGACCTGGCTGAGGGCAGGGACCTCTTGGTCGGTGCCGGCGAGCTAATGGAACAGAAGGGTCTTGACCTTGGAACAGAGGATTTGAGCGAGGCAACGCAAGGCTTTGAGTCAGCCCGAGGGAAGCTCGCCGGTGCTTCCGACGCTCTCGGCTCAGATCCTTTGGTCTTTGCCGCCAGCGGTTTGCCCTGGATAGGCGGCCAGGCCGATGCGGCAAAGGACATCGCTGCGATAGGCGTCGACGCTTCGGACATGGGTGTGGAAGCTGCAGCGGCGGTGCGTACATACCAAGCGACGAGGGATGCTCAGGGGGGAACGCTATCAGAGAGGGTCGTGCCAGTCCTGGAAGCCGTCGAGCCTAACGTGGCCGTCATTGATGAGAAGCTCGCCGCGGTTCAGGAGAGACGCGGACACATAGCTGACGACGGCCTGCTCGCTCCCCTCAGCTCAGCGGTCGACCAACTGGATGATCATATCGAAGAGCTGGAGGCCCGCCTCGTGGACTATAGGCGGGCAACAGCCATGGCGCCCAAAGTCCTCGGCTATGATGGCCCTCAAACGTATCTGGTTCTGGCCCATGACAACACCGAGATCCTGGGCACGGGCGGTTTCATACTGGTCTATGGATTCCTCACCTTTGACAACGGAAGACTGGAGCAGCTCTCCTTCGACGACGTTGGGAGCATCAACCCGAACTGGCCTCCGCTGACGGACGGCTACATCGACCCTCCGCGGCCCCTGCAAACCTATCTCCTGCACGACTGGCCGATGGGGCTGGCCGAGGCGAGCTGGTGGCCAGACTTCCCGACGGCTGCTCAAAACGCGATTGAGATATACCACACCAATAGCGGCACTCAGAAGCCCATCGACGGAGTCATCGGCGTCAACTTCCTGACCCTCGAGAAGCTGCTGGAGGTGCTCGGACCGATGACGGTCGAGGAATATGACACGACCGTTACAAGTCAGGACGTCATTGAGCAGACCCTTATCATAACGCATCCCCAAGGTACCAGGCCTTGGGAGACTGACCGCTATGACTTCGTGGGCTATCTGGCTCAGGACGTCATCGCCAGCACGCTCACGGCCGGGCCCTCCAAGTGGGCATCGATGCTGAGCGCCCTTCGCACTGTGGGACAAGAGAAGAACCTGCTCCTGTACCACACTGATCCAGCGGTGCAGCGGCTCATCGCGGACTTCGGCTGGGATGGCGGCCTCGAAGAGGTGGAAGGCGACTATCTCATGGTGGTCGATTCCAGCCTGCGGAGCACAAAGCTCAATCTCGTGGTAGAGCCGCGCATCGACATGGATGTCAGCATCGATGCGCAAGGAAACGCCACCAACGTGGTCACCGTAGCCTATGCAAACGACTACTCAGCCTGGTCTGAGGGAAAGGACCCCCAGCTAGCGGGGATTGTTATCGGCGACGGTTCCCTCTCGCTGTATGGCGACTACCTACGCCTGCTGGTGCCAGAGGACACGAGCCTCACACAGGTAGCAGAGCAGGGAACGCCGGCGGGGGCAGAGGACACCTGGTCTGAAGGCGGAAAGGCCATTCTCGCCCGCTTCTTCCTGCTGCCCCTGGACGCGAACAAAGAGATCGCCTTTACGTACGCCGTCCCTTCGGTCGCGGACATGGGCGAGAACTTCCATGAGTACCACCTATTCGTCCAGAAGCAGCCTGGAACGCGAGCGATTCCTCTTACCATCACCATCCACCCGCCGCCTGGGCTGAAGATTGTCTCCACCGAGGTCGATGGCGAGCAGTTGGAAGGCAACCCAAACCGAATCGTGACCGATCTGCGTGAGGACCGCGAGGTGGTCATCAGATACGGGCCGCGTCGCTAGATGGGGGAGGGACGCCACCTGGTGGGGAGCTACCATGCGCACTGAAGTCGGAACCGCCCTGGAGAAGCGCGAACCGCGCAGAGAGCGCGGAGCCATAGATGGGCCTGCGCCTCGCACCAGCGTCATTATCCCCGCCTACAACGAGGAGGAAGGGCTGCCGATCGTGCTCGGGAAGCTGTTCCCTCTCCTCGACGAAACATACGAGGTGATTGTCATCGATGACGGCTCGACCGATGGCACCCGCGATGTGGCCGCCGCCTTCCCCTGTAAGGTCGTGTCCCACGCTTCCAACCGCGGGAAGGCCCAGGCGATCAAGACAGGCATGAAGGTAGCTCGCGGCGAGCACCTCATCTTCATCGACGCCGACGACACCTACCCGATCGAGCTGCTCCCCCGCATGGCCAACAGTCTGGGCAAGGCTGACATGGTTATCGGCTCGCGAAGAAGGGGCAAGGAACAGAGACCGTCTTTCAACCGTGTAGGCAATGCGATATTTCGAGGCGCGATCAGGCATCTGTACGGCTTCAACGCCCACGACCCCCTCACGGGTTTCTATGGCATCAAGAAGACGCATCTAGACAAGATGCGCCTCGACTCGGACGGCTTCTGCATCGAGGCTGAGATAGCCATCAAGGCGGCTCGCATGGGGCTGCGCATCTTGGATATCCCTATCGAGTACCGTCCCCGGGTCGGCGAAGCCAAGCTGCGGGGCCTTCAGGATGGCTATCAGATCTTCCAGACGATACTCAGAATGCTCGCCCTGTACAACCCGGCTGTCGCCCTCATCCTGCCCGGCGTTCTTCTATTCTCGGTTGGCGTAGGGCTGATGGCCGCTCTAATGGCCGCCCCGGCCTCCGCCGGCGAGGCCGGTCTAGGCACCCACACCTTCGTCCTGGCGGCCATGCTCTCTCTAGCGGGCTTTCATCTCGCAGTGTTCGGCTTCGGTCTTAGCCTTTATGCCTTAGCACACAGGTTCACGCGGAACGCCTTCCCCGCCCAGGTGTTTCTGCGACCGAACATGGCTCGCAACATGGCCTTGCTCGGAATAACCCTACTAGCCGTCGGTGTCGTCTTACAGGCGTTCCTGGCGGGAGACTGGTTCGCCCACGGCCTTGGCGTGTTCGCTGAGACCAAGGCACTCGTACTTGGGGCATTCCTGGCTGTCTTGGGATTTCAGGTGGCTTATTCCGCGGTGTTTCTGTCCATCTTCGCCGGTGAGTTACGCGCCCGGAACGAGCCTGACGCAGGTGGGCCCTAGCGGGAGGTCACCATGAGCCCAACTGTCTCGGTCATCATTTGCTGCTACACCCAGGAGCGGCTTCGGGATATGCGAGAGGCTGTGGCGTCAGTGCAGCGGCAGACTCGCCCACCAGAGCAAATCGTCCTGGCGGTGGACAGCAATCGTGACCTCTACGAATGCCTGCGAAGTGATTTCGGTGAGCCCATCAGGGTCGTCCTGAACGCCGGAGCGAAGGGGCTGTCGGCGACGCGCAATGTTGGCATTGCCGCTGCGCAAGGAGACTTGGTGGCTTTCCTGGACGACGATGCTGTGGCAGAGGCCGGCTGGCTTGCCAACCTGATAGCCGCGTTCGAAGACCCAGAGGTGCATGCCGCCGGGGGGCGGGCTGTTCTCGATTGGGTCGAGGGCCGTCCGCCTTGGCTCCCCGAGGATCTGGACTGGACGGTGGGCGGCGGTTTCACGTGGCTCCCACCGAAGCGTACCGACGTGCGCAACCCCCACGGACACAATATGTGCTTCCGGCGAGAGGTGTTCACCTCCGTCGGCTGGTTTGACGGCTCGTTGGGGCGCGTCGCGAACGATGGGCAGGCCGGCGAGGAAGCAGAGCTCTGCCTTCGCCTCAAGCGACGAGTGCCCCGAGCAACGATCGTCTATGAACCAGCATCCGTCATCCGCCACAAGGTACGGCCAGCCCGCGGAACGTGGAGATACTTCCTTAAGCGCTCGTATGAGGAAGGGCTCTGCAAAGCGCGCATCGAGCAGTTGGCCCGGGCCCATGGCGTAAGGCCGCTTTCCACCGAGAGCGCCTACCTACGGCACCTCCTATTCCGGGCACTTCCCTCGCGGTTGGTGCGATTCTGGCGCCTGTCAGAGCTGACCCAGGCGGCGGCTATTGTGGCGTGCATTTCAGCGGTGGGGGTCGGGCATGCAGTGGGAAGATGGCGCTTCAGGCAAATCAAGGCGGCCGGGATACAGGACGCCCAACCTGCAAACAGTGGATCGGCAGGACGAGGAGGGAGGACGAATGGCTAGGAAAGCCTTCATCACGGGCATCACAGGGCAAGACGGCTCCTATCTGGCCGAACTCCTCTTGGCCAAGGGCTACGAAGTTCATGGCCTTATCAGAAAAGCCAGCACCTTCAACACCTATCGCATCGACCATCTCTTCGTAGACCCGCATGAGACGATGGTCAGGCTCTTTCTTCACTACGGCGACCTGTCCGACAGCAACCAGTTGACCCACCTGATCTACGAAATCCAGCCGGATGAGATCTACCACTTGGGGGCCCAGAGCCACGTTAGGGTCAGCTTCGACATCCCGGAGTACACCGGCGACAGAACGGGCCTCGGGACCATCCGGATTCTGGAGGCGCTGAGAAGGAGCGGAGTGAAGGCTCGGTTCTATCAGGCCTCCAGTAGCGAAATGTTCGGGCAGGCGCCTGCCCCTCAGAATGAGCAAAGCCCTTTCCAGCCACGCAGCCCCTACGCGGCAGCCAAGGTATACGCCTTCTGGGCTACCGTCAACTACCGCGAAGCGTATGGCCTCTTTGCCTGCAACGGTATCCTGTTCAACCACGAGTCGCCACGTCGGGGCGAGACCTTCGTGACCCGCAAGACCACTCGCGCCATTGCTCAGATATTGGCGGGCCGCCAACGCTACCTCTACTTGGGCAACCTGAACGCGAGGCGGGATTGGGGCTACACTCCCGAGTACACGGAGGCTATGTGGCTCATGCTCCAGCAGGATCAGCCGCAAGACTACGTTATCGGCACCGGCGAGTGCCATTCGGTCCAGGACTTCCTCGCGGAAGCCTTTGCGTACGTAGGATTGGATCCGCGAGAGCACGTGCGGATCGACCCCCGCTATTTCCGGCCTACCGAGACGGACATACTCGTGGCGGACGCGACAAGGGCTCGCAACGAGCTAGGCTGGAGTCCCAGGGTCACCTTCAAGGACCTGGTGCGCATCATGGTGGATGTCGACATGGAGGCTGAGGGCCTGCAGCCTCCCGGAGAAGGCAAAGCCATCCTCAGCAAATGCGGGTATGCTTTCCTTTCCCCGCTTGCGGCGGCAACACAGATGAGGCCACGTTTGTGAGTTGGCTAGCGAGCAAGAGGATCGCTGTAACGGGAGGTGCGGGCTTCCTGGGAGGCTACGTGGTCGGGAAGCTGCAGGACATGGGTTGTCGCGATATCTTCGTCCCCCGCAGCGCCGAGTACGACCTGACCAGGATGGCAGACGTCGTGAGGATGTACAACGATGCTCGCCCGGAAGTCGTCATGCACTTGGCGGCCAAGGCCGGAGGCATCGGCCTGAACAGGGAGAAGCCTGGAGAGCTACTCCATGACAACCTCATCATGGGTCTGCAGGTCATGGACCAGGCGCGGCTCCACGGAGTGGAGAAGTTGGTCGCCATAGGCAGCGTCTGCGCCTATCCCAAATTGACGCCGGTTCCATTCAAGGAAGAACATCTCTGGGCGGGCTATCCAGAGGAGACCAATGCTCCGTATGGACTTGCCAAGAAGATGCTCCTTGTTCAGGCGCAGGCCTATCGCCAACAGTACGGGTTGAACGCCATCTACCTTCTCCCGATCAATCTGTACGGCCCTGGTGACAATTTCGCCCCGGCGACCTCCCACGTAATCCCTGCCCTTATCAAGAAGTGCGTCGATGCCGTCGAGGAGGGGAGAGGCGAGATCGAGGTCTGGGGCACCGGCAACGCTTCCCGCGAGTTCATCTACGTGGAAGACGCGGCTGAGGGCATTGTTCTGGCGACGGAAAAGTACGATAGGCCGGAGCCAGTCAACATCGGCTCGGGCAGGGAAATAGCCATCAGGGACTTGGTGACCCTTATCGCCGAGCTTGCCGGGTTCGACGGAAGAATTGTGTGGGACGCCACCAAGCCCGAAGGCCAGCCTCGTCGCTGTCTAGACACCAGCCGAGCAGAAAAGGAGTTCGCCTTCAAAGCCAAAACGGAGCTGCGCGAAGGCCTCCGCTGCACCATCGAATGGTATCTGGACCAAAGGCGACGGGCCAAGCCTCGGAAAGGCGTTGAGGAGCGAGCACTATGACGGAAACGATAGATGGGTCGTTGAAGAAGCTTATTCAACAGCACTGGGCCCAGCAAAACGGGTCGCCCTTCGTGCCAGGACACACCCGAATCCAGCTCAGCGTACCAACTTTCGGATGGGAAGAGGTCTGGGAGGCGCTGGAAAGCCTGCTCTCCACCCAGGTGACCATGGGGAAGAAGGTGCGGCGGTTCGAGAGCATGTTCGCCGAGTATGTCGGCGTCAAACATGCGGTGATGGTGAACTCCGGCTCAAGCGCCAACTTGCTGGCCTTGTCAGTTCTCGCCAGTCCTCTACTGGCAGGACACCTCCAGCCAGGGGATGAGGTGATAACCCCGGCGGTCACCTGGGCCACCGCTGTCTTCCCCATCGCGAATGTGGGGCTTGTGCCCGTCCTAGTGGATGTGGACCTGAATACGTTCGATTTGATCCCGGAGGAGGTCGAGAAGGCCATAACTCCAAGGACTCGCGCTATTCTGCTGGTCCATCTCATGGGCAACCCGTGCGATATGGATAGGATCATGGCCATTGCCCGCCGCCACAACCTCCTAGTCATCGAGGACTCCTGCGAGGCCCACGGCGCTGAGTATCACGGTCGGAAGGTAGGCAGCTTCGGCGACTTCGCCACCTTCAGCTTCTTCTTCAGCCACCATATCGCCACGATCGAGGGCGGCATGTTACTGACCAACAACGACGAGTACGCTGAGCTGGCCCGATCTCTCCGAGTTTTCGGCTGGGTCCGGGATCTCAGTGCTAAGGATGTGATCGCGCTGCAGCATCCAGAAGTGGATCCGCGCTATCTTTTTGTCAGCACCGGCTACAACTTCCGGCCCATGGAGATACAAGGGGCCTTCGGTATTCACCAGATGGGGAAGCTGGAGCGCTATGTTGAGGTGAGGCGGGAGAACGCCCGCTACTGGAGCAGAGAACTGGGGGCGCTGCCACACCTCCGTGTGCACCAAGAGGCCGAAGGCACAAGGCATGCCTGGTTCGGCTACCCGATCATGGTGCTCCCTGACGCCCCTTTCAGCCGCGAGGAGCTGATGGATCACCTGGAAGCCAAAGGGGTGGAGACAAGGCCCATCATGGCCGGCAACATGGATGAGCAGCCAGCCATGCGCCTCTTTCCTTACCGCAAGGTGGGCGACCTGCCCAACGCCCGGCTCATTCACCGCAAGGCCTTCTTGTTCGGCAACCACCACGGCATCGGCAGCGAGCAGAGGAAAGCCATAGTGTCCTATGTTCAGGAATTCGTGAAGGAGAAGACAAGCGCGTAGGCGCGACCCACGAGGGATTTTGAAGCTCCGTCGGTCTCAGTTGTCAGTAGGGGGGCGTGAGTTCTCTGGGTACGACAAGGAGACGACAGAGGGCCGAAGGACGAGCAACTTGACGAAACGAGTGTACATAGAGCCGATTTGGAAACTCCATTCCCTGTACAGGGAGTATATTGACTTCCCTCCCCAGGGCTACGAGTTCCTGATCTCGCAGCCGATCACCGCTGGACTTATGGGGGGTCTCAGCAAGGCTACCGCTTCGTACTCGCTCCAGCGGCAGCTCAGCCGGGTGCTGCCGCTAACCCTTATCAAGTCCTACCTGGACTCCTTGAGGGCCACGCCGCCACAAGTGGACCTGACGTTTGCCTGCGAGCACCTGGTTCTCAGAAAAGAGCCCTGGGTAGTAGATGTGGGCTGTTTCACTAACTTCGTGGCCGGAGACTACCAGCACTTCGACAGGTACAGGAGGATCATCGAGAGAGCGCTGGGCTCACCCTGGTGCAAGAAAATCCTGTGCTGGAGCAAGTTCGCCAAAGAATCACTACTGGCGAATGTGGATGGCAGCAGATTCGAGCACAAGGTAGAAATGATTCCGCTGGCAAAGCGGAGCCGCGACTTCGCCAAGCGCCACGATGAGGGCAAAGTTAAGCTGCTATTCGTCAACTCCGCTAACATCCTCGGTCAGTTCGACGCCAAGGGCGGCAAGGAGGTTCTGGAAGCCTTTGATCTACTGACTCATAAGTACGACAACCTCGAGCTAACATTGCGGTCCGATCTGCCGGGCGCCTTGAAAAGACGGCATCAAGGTGTACGAGGCCTGCGCATCATGGACAAAGTGGTACCTTGGGGCGAACTGGAGCAGGAGTTCATGTCAGCGGACATTTTCGTGATGCCCACCTACACCGGCGTCGAGTCTTCGATTATGGAAGCGATGAGCTACGAGCTGCCCGTCGTGACTACCAACGTGTACCACCAGCCTGAGGTGGTTGAAGACGGCAGGACAGGTCTGCTGGTAGAGAAATCGGGGCGAGTCCCCTGGTGTGTCAACGGCTCCATACCTAGCGACCCGCTGCACCCATCGTTTCAGCGGGCCATCCGCACCGTCGACCACGGGCTAGCGCAGCGGTTCGTGGATAAGGTTAGCATTCTGATAGAGAACCCGGAACTGAGACGGAACATGGGCGCAGCTGCTCGATGGGAGGTAGACCATGGCAAGTTCTCTATCGAAAGGCGCAACGAGGTACTGAAGCGGGTTCTCGATGAGTGTACCAGTCGCGTTGGCCCCTGACGCTCAGCGCCTTTACGTGATAGCGGCTAGCGTGGCTTGTATTCGCTGGTCATTGCAGCAAGAGGAGAAATGCAGGGAAGCCAGGGAACCACGGTGCCACTGCCAAAGCGTTCGCTGCGCGTTGCCCAGATCACCCCTCGCTTCTACCCCTACGTAGGAGGCGTCGAAAGACACGTGCAGCAGATTGGCCTTGGGCTTGCTGCGAGGGGGGTTCGGGTTGACGTGTATACCACGGATCCCTCAGGGCGGCTTCCAAGGGTGGACGCAATAGATGGGATGGTGGTGCGTCGGTTCCCGGCATGGGCACCCAATAGTTCCTACTTCCTTTCAGTCGGGCTCCTCCGGTACCTTGCGCGCTGTGCGAGAGACTACGATGTTATCCACGCTCACAATTACCATGCATTGCCCGCCATGCTCTGTCTATGGATGGCGAGGGAAGTCCCCAAGGTTCTTACACCGCACTACCATGGCTCAAGTGCTAGCCCGTTTCGAAACGTACTTTTGGGGGGCTACAAGACGCTTTCCAGAATGGCGCTGCCAGGGGCATCTCGTATCATATGCGTGTCGGAAGCGGAGGCTCAGCTGCTAAGAGAAGATTTCCCGGGCATTGAATCGCGAACCGCCGTCATTCCCAATGGAGTTGACCTTGAGGGTTTGAAGACTGCAGCCCTCATCCCCCTGCAACACCCTTCAGTACTCTGCGTGGGTCGACTCGAGTCCTACAAGAATGTTGACCTAATTGTGCGTGCGTTGGCGCATCTCCCGAACCATGCCTTGTACCTTGTAGGCGATGGACCGCATCGCGAGCCCTTGATGAGGCTCGCCGTGCAAACTGGCGTTGAGAAACGCATTCATCGATTTGCCAATGTGAAGGACCGACAACTGTATCAATTCTACAGGTCAGCCGATGTTGTGGTTAACTTGTCGAGGTTCGAGTCTTTTGGCATGGCAGTAATCGAAGCCATAGCAGCCGGGGCTCCGTTGGTCCTGTCGGACATACCGGTATTTCGTCCATACGGCGGGACGTTCGGTGGCATCCGACTGGTGTCTGCAGATGCAACCGAGCGAGAGGTCGCCCAGGCAATAGGTGAAATGTGTAGCCTGGGCCGTTGCACTCGGGACCTGTCGCACCTTTCCTGGACAGAGATCACCGCCCGAGTCTTGGACGTCTACATGGATGTGCTAGGTGTCTGCCGAGATCGACAGGACGTCAGTGAGGGCTCTGGGCTACCCGCCGGATGGCGCAGTTGTGATCCCAAATGGGGTTGATGCTGGCAGGTTCGCGAGGCGCGAGGACTTCATCGTTAGGGACGCCAAGAAGTCCGTCAGAGGTGCTAAAGAACCTGAATCTTAGCAGCCGCGCAGCCGCATGTTGCATATTGTGGCTGCAGATGTCCCTCGCCATCCTGCTGGCATATCAGCTCTGGACAAAGGCCTTCCCGCTGTGGGTCTACCTGGCAAGCTCGGCTGCACTTGCGATCATCGTTGGTCTCTCGCTGCTAATCTACAGACAGCACCGAAGCCTTGTGATTATTCAGGTGTTTTTCGTTTCTCTTCTCATAATGCACGCTTATTACCTGGCCACTCATTACGCCGTGCTGCCGTGGGGCGACCCCTATGGTCAGTATTGGGTGCTGTCAACTTCTCTCCAGGACGGCAAGGTATCCCTGTCGCCAGAGTATGCGGGTGAGCGCGCGGTAACCTCGCTGTACAACGGATGGCCAGGAATCCATTTCGTAGGCGCGGCACTCGCGGAGGTGGGCAACGTGGCGCCTCTAGAGGTGGCCATGTTTCTCCCCTGGGCACTATTTGTAGCCTTCCTGCTGTTGGCATACCTATTGCTCAGAGAGCTCGCCTCCGACTTCTCGTCTGCAAGCGTCCTCCTGCCCTTCTCTCTGCTCATCTTGGTGACATCCCCATTTCTGAACGAGGGCGTCCCGCCGCTTTACAAGTACCAATACATGGCGGTGGTCCTACTGTTGGGGTTCTTCTACCTAGCTCACAGACATCTTCACAGACCGTCGCCGGTCCTCAGTCTTCTGCTCATCATCGTCACGGCGGCTCTAGTCATCACCCATCACTACACCTCGTTTCTAGCGGTTCTGTTCCTATTCATTCTAGCTTTGATATTGACCCTTGCCTCCAGATACTCAGAAGCGCTTGGGCGGCGTGGCTTCTTGGCAGGGGCATATCAGTTCGCTCCCTTCTTCATGCTCGGAGTGATAGCCGTGGTCTTCTTGTTCCTCTGGTGGAATGAAGCTGCCACCGTTATCTGGCCCTATGTGAGCGATAGTATCGAGAAGCTCAGCAAGATCCTTCGTTCGGGGGCCGCCGAGCCCGCCATTTGGGAAACCGGGTACACCTACCCTACGCCCTGGTGGGCTGTAGCCATCCTGGTTCTACGAGATGTTCTCATGTTTGGCGGAGCGGTCCTGGGCTTCGCCCTCATCGTCGTGCGGCGAAGATACACCCCGACAAGGCTCTTCATCATTTCTGCTGTCCTGGTCTTGGCAATACCCGTTTTGGCAGACGCCGTCTTCAAGTACACAGGGCCGCCCTATAGGGCCATAGGGATCTTCATGCCATTCGTGGCTTTTTGCGCGGGGTTCTTCTATACGCAGCTAGCAAGTCGCTTGGCCCCAATGAGGTATGTTCCGGCCGCCATCCTAGTGGGGGTGGCAGCCCTTTTCGTGTTCTCCTCCATGATCGGGCTGTGGGGGAACCGATACATACCTCAGCACCTGTACAACCCCTCAGTGAGCTGGGTGCAAGGCGGCGAGCACCCGACCGAATGGAGGAGACTCGAGAGTTATCTCGACGGCAGGGTAACGTATGAAAAAGTCGATATGTTCCTGACTGACGAACGGTATGCCATGGGTCTGATTCTTCCCATGGATCAGTGGGACAAGATCGAGGTCGTGGGAACGCAGGGGGTAGACCTTTCCCCCGGATCTCTGGTAGTCGCCTTCAGAGGGTTGGACCCCGATTCATACATAGAGGAGGTTGACCCGTCGAAGTTCGACTCGTCGTTTGAGCCAGAGAAGTTCCAAGAGAGCGTGTCAGAAACGTCGAGCCGCATCTATGACGATGGAAGCTTTCAGATATGGCGCCGCTAAGCAGGACACTGCCCAGCGTAATCTGAATGGCATAGAGCCCTGTGTGTATTCAGCGACCAGGTCCTGGCGGCGGCCATTCGGGGGGACGTTCGTTGAGTGGGGGGTTTCAGGTGAGCAAGAGTCTAGCGCGTGGTGACTCCACAGCGCGGTCACTGAAGGACCACGCTATATCGAAGCGCATCGAGATGATAGCGCGCGGCGTGCGCCTGCAGGGCTCTCGCCTCTTAGACATCGGCTGCGGCAACGGCCTTTACACCATCAAGATGACTCAGGTTGGGGCCCAAGGGGTTGGCATAGATGTTGAACAGGACAGGGTGCAGCAGGCCCAGAGCTTCGGGGTTCGCCATGAAGCTGACAATGTACAGTTCTTGGTCGCGTCTGGGTCTAGACTCCCGTTTAGAGGAAGTAGCTTCGACCTTGTCACCATGATTGAGGTGCTCGAACACGTTGAGCGAGACAGGGACGCGCTCAGGGAGTGCTGGCGGGTCCTCCGTCCGCATGGGCGGCTGGTACTGTTCGTTCCTAATAAGCTGTGGTTGTTTGAAACCCACGGCATGCGCTTGGGGCGACGAGAACTCGATTTCGGCTTCATCCCTTTTGTGTCGTGGGCTCCAGAGTTTGTACGCCGGAGAATTCAGAGGGCGAGGATCTACAGTTCGGCTGGATTGCTCACGCTCCTCCGGGAAGAAGGATACAAGGCGCGAGTTATCGATTACATGTGGCCTCCTCTGGACAAGGAGATCGGCCCCCTTAGGATGCGAGTGCTGAGGCTCGCCCTGCGTCAAGTGGCCAGTAGGCTCGAGAGGTCGCCCTTGCGCATGTTCGGGCTGTCTATCTTCTTGGTTGCGCAGAAG
Organism: Dehalococcoidia bacterium; assembly: GCA_022866185.1. Taxonomy (GTDB): domain Bacteria; phylum Chloroflexota; class Dehalococcoidia; order SM23-28-2; family SM23-28-2; genus SM23-28-2. The sequence goes on along the minus strand of JALHUG010000013.1, from coordinate 4,601 downwards.
GTAGGTGAGTAAGCCACTGCTCATCCCTGCCGACTTGCCGGTTCCGCAGGCGTCAGAGCAGGACTCGCTGTGCAACCTGGCCCACGGCGCCCTCCTGGCGAGCGTGTTCTGGTCAGGCGGCTGCGCTCGAAGAAGTACTGCCCGGTCGCTATGGCTGCCGCCATGCATTGGGCCGCAAGCCAGGCGATGGCGACCCCTTTGACGCCCATCGACGGCAACAAGGCGTAGCCGCCCCCAAGAGTTATCCCTGCGATCAGCAGTGAGATCAGGATAAGCCTTCGGACGGCCTTTCTTACCCGCTCCACGCCCACGTAAACGCTGGTAACGCAGGCAGGCAAGGCCGCTAGAGCCAGCAGTCTCAGGACATCTCTCCCCTCTCTGATGTAGTCGCCTCCGAAAGGCAAGAGCAGCTTATCGGCAGCGAAGAACAGGACGCCTGCGGCGAGCACAGAGACGACAAGGGCCGGCCCAAGCGCTCTCCAAAGATCCCCATGCAGGCGCTGTCGGTAGTGGGATCCCTCCGAAAAGAGGGATAGAGACAACGACACGGGCACAGTGACTATTACCATGCTTACCGCCCATGCCACGTAGAAGTAGGCGCCCTTTTCTCCTCCCAGTCGACTGACAACGATGAGAGGCAAAACGAAGTCAGGAGCCGACAGAAGAAGCATCGAGATGTGGTTCCCGAAAGAATACGACAGCATGTTCAAGGCGGGCCATCGCTTGAGGTTGATCGCTGGCCGGTAGGCGGCGTGGGCGTGGCGCAGCAGCCAGAAAGAGCTTACTGCCACGCCCAGTACGGCAGCGCTTGCCCAAGCGCCTACGATGGTGAAAGGAGCCAGGAATGCGGCCAGCGCCAGCGGCAGGCCAAGCTTCAAGACGCTTCCTGCTGTGGATGCCAGGAGAACGAACTCGGCTCTGCGCAGAGCCACGAAGGCCTGCATCTGAATGGACCATACGGTGACAAAGATGGCGAACAGCGCATACAGAGCGAACTGGAGCGGTTGCTCCCGGAGGAAAGCAAGGGATGGCGACCATAGTGGCAGCCCCACGAGGAATGCGGTGGCGGTTGCCGTAGCCGCCAAAGCTCCTAGCGTGAAGGAGCCATTGAGAAGAGGGACGGCTCCGTCGTCTGCCTCAGGCAGAAAGCGGATCAGGCCAAGGCCAAGCCCGAGATTGGACACCACGCCCAGCAGCATCAGAGCGGAGACGGCAGCGGCGGCCAGCCCCACGTCCTCGGCGTCGTAGAGCCTCGCCACGACTATCCAGAAGATGAGCCCGGAAGCGGAGATGATGGCAGAATTGGCCCATAGATAGAAAGCATTGGCGTAGAGCCGTATCCCGAAAAGCCTCCGCGCAAGGCCTCGCAGCCGCTGCGTGGGGCCAACGATTTCTATCCCGATCTCTGCCGCGGCTTCCAATGGCAAATCCTTCTTCGGTTTTGTGATCTGCGGCAGGTATGTTAACATAACAGCACCCTCGTGGCTACCAGCACTGCAGGGCGCTGGCGGACGGGATGGCTGCCGTTGATGCGAGCTGGTGGGCTCGAGGGCTGGGAGGTAAGAATGGTCAGGTTGGCGCGTCGGCATGGCGAGCCGGAAGCAGCGGCCGTCAGCGGCAAGCAAGAGGCGCGCAGCACGGAGAGGCGGCGACTTCGCACTGCCCACTACGGCCTTGGCGAGGTCGGCAGGCAAGTGGTGGCCCTGCTGGTGCGTCGGCCAGACGTTCAGATTGTGGCTGCTCTGGACGCGGACCCGCTGAAGGTCGGCAGGGACATTGGCGAGGTTGCTGGCCTCGGCTATGGCCTCGGGGTCACCGTCTCCTGCGATCCGGAGCTCCTGGTCAGCGGCGTAAACGCTGACGTGGTGATTCACGCCACCAGCCCCCATCTAAGCGTGACCTCGCCCCAGCTACTCCCCCTCCTGGCCAGCGGCAAGAGCGTCATCTCAGCTTGCGATGAGCTGGTCTACCCTTGGACGAGCCACCCCGAGATGGCGTCAAGGCTGGACGCAGCGGCCAAAGAGGCTGGTGTAGCCCTGCTTGCTGTTGGGGCCAGCACCGGCTTCGTCGCCGATTCGCTGCCGCTGTTCTTTGCCTCTGCCTGCGCTGAGGTGGAGGCCCTATCGGTGACCAGAGTGATCGACTTGGCCAATGAGCCTTCGGCCGTGTGGGCTACCGCCGGCGTCGGCATGACCCTGGATGCTTTTCGCCAGGCCGCCGACGAGGGGGCAGTGGGCTTGCCCGCGCTTCTGGACTCCGTGGCCCTGATGGCCGCAAGCCTTGGCTGGCGCCTCGATAAGTTGGAGGAAACGATCGAGCCGATCCAGGCCACGAGACCCTGGGAAACCGAGGCTATGATTGTGGCGAGGGGCAGGGTAGCGGGTCTGCGACAAGTCGCCTGTGGCCATAGGAACAACACCGAGACCCTGAGCGTGGACCTGATCGCCTTCCTGGGAGCGCCTGACCCCCACGACGCCATCGGGATTCGCGGACGGCCCCCGATCAGCGCTCGCATCGAGGGTGGCATCCCCAGCCACCTGGCCAGCGCTGCCCTCATGGTTCACGCATTGCCCGCCCTTGCGACAGCGCCTCCGGGCCTCCTCAGCGTCACCGATCTTCTAGGCACATATCCTCGCCAGTGAGGTCACCCATGGCTCGCCTGGTAGGGATACGCGGCTCCGGCCAGTACAAGTGGCGCTGGTCGCTGCCGGATGAAGACCAGAGGCCGTCGCCTGCGAGGCCGCACAGCGGGGCCGGAGGCGGCTTGCACCGCCTGACGCTTTTGGCTGCGGGGGCTTTCCCGGCGTCTGTTGCGAGAAGAAAGCCCGGCGGGTCGGGCATCAGCAGCGCCACCTGGCGTCTCGAAGCGGCGGCGTGGCCAGGGCTGTCGCTTTTCTCGGTCGTTGTCGTGCCGGCATACATTTCCGCTATCGTCGCGGCCGAGCTGGTGACAGCGCTGGTGGACGCCCGCTGGGGCGTGGGCCTTCACGTAGCCATTCTCTGGGCTCTCCTTGTCCACTTCTCCTGGGCTGAAGAACGTTCAGAGGCCAAGCTCCTCCTGGCGCTGTGCCTGGCGCCTCTCATTCGCATCCTTAGCCTCGGCATGCCCCTGGAGAATTTGGACCTCGTCTACTGGTTCCTGATCGTGGGCGCACCGATGATTGTAGCCGCCCTCCTCGCTGCCCGCACCCTTGGGTTGACCCGATACGACCTGGGGCTGACTGTCCGCGCCATCCCGCTGCAGTTGCTGGTAGGCGCTTTGGGCGTGGGGTTGGGCATCGCCGAGTATTTGATCCTGAAGCCTGACGCCCTCGTTGACGAATTGACCTGGCAGCAGGCTTGGTGGCCCACGCTGATCCTGCTGGTCGCCACGGGGTTCGGTGAGGAGCTGGTTTTCCGAGGCGTAATGCAGTCCGCCTCGACAGACGCCCTGGGCAAAGCGGCGATCCTGTACGTCGCTGTCGTGTTCGCCGTGCTCCACGTGGGCTACAAGTCAGCGCCGGATGTGGCTTTCGTGTTCCTTGTGGCGCTGTTCTTTGGCTGGGTGGTAGCCAAAACCGGCTCGCTGTTGGGTGTGAGCTTGTGCCACGGAATAGCCAATGTGGTCCTCTATGTCATAGTGCCCTTCACGGCTATCGCCGCCAACTGATCGGGCCTGCCGGGCTCATGTCGGCTGGCTAGCAGCCTTACCCCAACTGGCACAAGAATGGCTCCCTCAGCGAGGGAGCCAAAGCCATGTCTGGGGAGAGTCTTGCCCTGCCCTAGAGGATCTCCACCAGCTTGGCCGCCACGATGGCGGTGAAGACCATCAGAAGAGGAATGATGGCGACGTTGAGGCCGCGCCCAAGCCGCTGCAGTCGTGGTGCCTGAGTGGCGCTGGAGAGCTCCTTGGCCACCAAGACGCTAGTGAGCGCCAGCAGAGCGATAAACGCCAACGAAGCGGCAAGCCCCTCCGTGCTGCTGATCGTCGAAACCGTCGTTGTCGTGATGCTGGAAATCATCGCCGTATCTTTGCTTGTAGCACTAAATAATCAACTTGTCAAGTACTGTGGCTCCCCAATTCCGTACAGAACAGAGGGCCGACGACCAGCGTGTACCGCCAACCTCGGTCTAGGTGCGCCCGGTCGCTATTAGCCGTGCAAGGCGCCTCGGCTCATAGAGCCTAGACCTGACGGCCAGGATCACCAGGACAGCTAGACCTGCGGCATCCATCAGGAGTGACCGAAAGCCTGCCCCGCTGTAGGTCCCTAGAACGTCCCCGAGCCGATCTCCCATCCGGTCCCCATACGATTGGCCTGCTGTGTGCGCGAGGCAAGTCGAGATATGGATGTTGCTCAGATCAGCTCCCAAGAACGGCCAGAAGAGCTGGTGAGCGGACGGGCATTCCAAGTCAAGCGCGAGATGGACTAGGGGGAGCACACCATATATCCACAGATCGCGGCGGATGGCCACCAAGATGGCCAGCAGCACAAGGTTGAAGAGAAGAGTGTGGGCGAAGAGCCTCCCGGATTCGGCCTCAGGTATCACGAACACGTACAGGAGGCGATCGATGACGTCGGGCAGGATGGCCATCAGGAGGACCAGGCGATAGTCGAGGGGTC
>JALHUG010000095.1 GCA_022866185.1 Dehalococcoidia bacterium | reverse complement strand
GTCGATGTGGATGCGGCCGCTCGCCTGGTTGACCGCATCAAGGAGCTGGCCAGGGCCACCCATCGGCCCGAGGTGCTGGCGGGCGTCGGGCCGTTCAGCGGCCTGTTCCGCCTGAGCGGCTATCGAGACCCCGTGCTGGTGGCCAGCGCCGACGGCGTCGGCACCAAGCTCAAGATCGCTGCGCTCCTCGGCCGCTACGACACGGTGGGCATCGACCTGGTCAACCACTGCGTTAACGACATCCTCACCACGGGCGCCGAGCCTTTGTTTTTCCTGGACTATCTAGGCAGCAGCGACTTGTCCGAGGAGGCAAAGACGGCTATCGTTCAGGGGGTGGCCTCGGCCTGCCAGGCGGTGGGCTGTGCCCTCCTGGGCGGTGAGACAGCCGACATGCCCGACATCTACGGCCGGGGCGATTTCGACCTGGTGGGATTCATCGTGGGCGTGGTCGAACGGGGCCAGATCATCGACGGCAGCACCATCCGCGCGGGCGATGTGCTGCTCGGCCTGCCATCGAGCGGCCTGCACACCAACGGCTACTCGCTCGTGCGCAAGGTCTTCGGCGTGGGCCTGGGCGGCGACCCCGAGGAGGAGCGGGCCCGCCTGAACCGCACCTACCCCGGCCTGGATGGCACGCTGGGCGAGGCGCTGCTGGCGCCCCACCGCTGCTACCACAACGTGGTGAGGGCGATTCGCGAGGGACGCGCCGGGGCGGATCGCGATCCGCCCCTACATGGCATCGCTCACATCACCGGCGGCGGCATACCGGGCAACCTGCCGCGCATCCTGCCCGACGGCCCTTCGGCGGGCTCAGGACAGGGCCTGGCCGCCCGCCTGCGGCGAGGGAGCTGGCCGGTGCAGCCGATATTTCGCCTCATCCAGGAGCAGGGCAAGGTGGCCGAAGACGAGATGTACCGCACCTTCAACATGGGCCTGGGGATAATTTTGGCCTGCGCCCCCGCGGACGTAGAGGCCGAGCGCGCGCAGGTGGCGGAGGCGCTGGTGGTGGGGGAGGTGGTGGAGGGACCGGGGGAGGGGGACAAGAGGGTCGTCTGGGCGTAGTATGGGACACGTGAGAATCAAGATCAGGCTTGCTCATCCCGAAAGGCCAGACGGGGCCGTCGACGTGGAAGGCCCGTTGAGCGACTGCTAATGAGCAACTCAGTTCGCGAACGGTTCATTGAAAGGATCGCCTCGCTCAAGAAGGTCGAGCGCGTCCCCGGCCTTTCGAGTGTGTATACGACATTTAACGAAGTTTGGCTTTATGTTCGCTATGCTGGCCTGAACAAGCTTGGCCGGTACTGGCTTGACGTCGACACATACAAGATACGGGAGTGGCAAGGGAAAAGACGTTTCATTGTCTGCTTCGTGTGCGGTGATGAAAACACGGTCGTGTTCTTGCCGGACGACCGCCTCCTGGAGTGGTATGAGGGTGTCGAGCCAAACCGCAAGGGCCACTGGATGGTCAATATCTTCCCCCGCGAAGACAGGCTTGTCTTGAAAATCTCGGCGGATCGCCCCGAGTATGACCTCGCTGAATACCTGAACCGCTATGACTTCATCTCCAGGAGCATCCCCGAATCGCTAATCAGACAAATGCGAGCGCCAGTTGCTCCGTCGCAACCGCTGGAACAGGTTAAGGATCAGATCATGGCGCATCCAGAACTTCAAGGTAGCTCCTTGCATGACCGAGTCTGCGACATGCTCGCCCAGATAGGTCGCTGGATGGGCTACAGGGCCGAGAGGGGCTATAAGGTTGCGCCGGACTCGCCGTACCAGTTGGACGCCGTGTGGTTGAGAAATGACCTTCTGGAAATGGCCGCGGAGGTGCAGATTGGTGGTAGTGAGGCTGAGGCTAAGGATCGGCTCATCCAGGCGCGGCGGTTCGGTGCACGAAAACTGGTCGTCGTCTCCGGGCCAGAATCAGTTGCTAGGCTGAAGAGTATCTGCCGCCACGAGCCCGAACTAAAGAACTGGCTGCAGATTTGGGGCGTTCCCAAAGTGTACCAAATGTATTTGAGCGGTCGCGAGTTCTTTGAGCTATTTCGGCCCTTCGAGCGGCAACACTGGGCAGAAGAGATTACCGAGGTCATGTAGGAGGTGCCGCATGCCGCGCATGTATGAAGTCCTCTTGTACAACGGCTGGCAAGACGTTCCTGCATACTACCTTGTAGATAGCGTTGAAGGGAGAAGACCAAAAGAAGCGCTCGCAAAGCAGCTATCCAAGGTGATTGCCAATGTAAGAAGGGAATTCGCTTTAGGCCCCGACATAGGCGACCGCTACATTTCCGAATCCCTCTATGCCCTTCGAAGTAACGGTCTTGTCTCCGCCCGGGACGTTGCGCCTTCCCCATGATCGGCCTCGTCTTGGTGCCCGATACGGCCGGCGGCGAGGCCCGGGTGACCATCGACTAGGAGCGCTCTCGCATGCCTAATTTCCGCATCTACTACATCGCCCGCACGCCACAGGGCATGCGGATCGATTCCGAGTACACCCGCCCGTTGGAGGAGCCACGCGGCCTCCTCAGGCACCGCGAGACGCAGTGGGAGGAAGACATCGAGGCCAGGAACGTGCGGGAGGCCCTACGTGCGTTCTTCGAGGAGCACCTGCCGGGCTTGTCCGGCCTGGCCTACATCGACGAGGACGGCCGCACGCAGCGCCCCTACCGCATCGACGACTTCGACCCCGACCGCACCTACGTCTGGACCGAGGACGACAAGCTCATGGAGTTCCAGGGCATCGAGAGCCTGGAGGGCGGGCTCGTGCCCTGCCCTCTCTGCGGCGGCAGCGGCGAGGTGACCCCCAAGATAGCCGAGCAGTTCGAGGAGACCGACGAAGAAGAAGAGGGACAAGAGGAGTACGAGAGGTGAAGGCCATCATTAGCGTCTCTGACAAGACGGGCGTTGTGGACTTCGCCCGCGGCCTGGCCGAGCTGGGGTTCGAGGTGTACAGCACCGGTGGCACCCACCAGGCCCTGGCCCAGGCGGGCGTCGCCGTCGCCAGCGTGTCGAAGCTTACCGGCTTCCCCGAGATCCTGGACGGGCGGGTGAAGACCCTCCACCCGGCGGTGCACGGCGGCATCCTGGCCCGCCGCGACCAGCCGTCGCACCTGGAGGAGCTGGCCAAGAGCGGCATCGCGGCCATCGACCTGGTGGCAGTCAACCTCTACCCCTTCGTGCAGACCGTGACCAGGCCCGGCGTGAGCCTGGACGATGCCCTGGAGAACATCGACATCGGCGGGCCGACCATGATCCGCGCCGCCGCCAAGAACTTTCCCCACGTGCTGGTGGTCGTCGACCCCGCGGACTACGAGCGGGTCTTGGGCTTGCTGCGGGCCGGAAGCGTGCCCCTGGAGGAGCGCCGCCGCCTGGCGCTGAAGGCCTTCCAGCACGTGGCCTCCTACGACACCGCCATCGCCCAGTACCTGCGGGCGGAGGAGGAGGCGCTTCCCGAGCAGCTCACCCTCTCCCTGACCAAGCTGTTCGACCTGCGCTACGGCGAGAACCCCCATCAGCGGGCGGCCGTCTACCGCGAGAACAGCGTGCTCTGGGGAGGCCAGACCTGGGGCATCGTGGCCGCCGAGCAGCTCCACGGCAAGGAGCTCTCCCACAACAACTTCCTGGACGCCGACGCCGCCTGGCGGGCCACCCTCGACTTCGCCGAGCCGACGGCGGTGGTGGTGAAGCACACCAACCCCTGCGGCCTGGCCAGCCACCAAGACCTGACCGAGGCCTATCGCCGCGCCCTCTCCGGCGACCCCGTCTCCGCCTACGGCGGGATCGTCGCCGTGAACCGCGAGCTCACGGGCGAGGCGGCGGAAGAGATCGGCAAGACCTTCTACGAGATCGTCATCGCCCCCGCCTTCTCAGAAGAAGCTCTGACCATCCTGCAAAAGAAGAAGAACCTGCGCCTCCTCCAGCTCGATGAGAAGGCGGACGTCGGCTGCGCCACCGCCCCGGAATACCGCCGCGTCTCCGGCGGCTTCCTCGTCCAGCAGCCCGACACCTACCTGGACGACGCCATCGAGCTGCGGGTGGTGACCAAGCGGCCTCCCAGCGAGGAGGAGCTGGCCAACCTGCGCTTCGCCTGGAAGGTGGCCAAGCACGTCAAGTCCAACGCCATCGTCATCGTCAAAGACCGCACCCTTCTGGGCATGGGCGCCGGCCAGCCCAACCGGGTGACCAGCGTCCATCTGGCCCTGCGGCGGGCTGAGGAACGGGCCCGCGGCGCCGTTCTGGCCTCCGATGCCTTCTTCCCCTTCCCCGACGGCGTGGAGCTGGCCGCCGACGGTGGCATCACCGCCGTCATCCAGCCCGGCGGCTCCATCCGCGACCAGGAGGTCATCGAGGCGGCGGACGCCCGCGGCCTGGCGATGGTCTTTACCGGCATTCGCCACTTCAGGCATTGAGCCATGGCTACCGTCGACGTCGTCATCCCCGTCTACAACGAAGAGCACGTCCTGGCCGAGAGCGTGGCCACCCTGCGCCAGTTCCTGAGCAAGGGGTTCCACCATAAGTGGCGCATCCTCATCGCCGACAACGCCTCCACCGACAGCACCCTCGCCGTGGCCCAAGAGCTGGCGCAAAAGCACGCGAATGTGGCCTCCCTGCACATCCCCCAGAAGGGCCGAGGGCGGGCGCTCAAGGCGTCCTGGCTGGGCAGCGCGGCCGATATCGTCAGCTACATGGACGTAGACCTCTCCACCGACCTGACGGCCTTCCCGCTCCTCATCGAGGCCATCGCCAGCGAGGGCTACCACATCGCCACCGGCAGCCGCCTGTCGCAGGCCTCCGACATCCGCCGCTCCCTGAAGCGCGAGGTGCTCTCGCGCGGCTACAACGTGATGATCAAGGCGCTGTTCTTCACCCGCTTCTCGGACGCCCAGTGCGGCTTCAAGGCCCTCAGCCGGCAAGCGGTTCGCACGTTGGTGCCGCTGGTGGAGAACAACGACTGGTTCTTCGATACGGAACTGCTGATCCTGGCCGAGAAGGCTGGCTATCCCGTGAAGGATATCCCAGTCCGCTGGCTGGAGGACCCCGACACGCGGGTGCACATCGGGAAGACTGTGTGGCAGGATATTCGCGGGCTGGCGCGGCTGCGCCTGCGACGCCCCTGGCGAGCGGTTAAGGTCGGGCCATAAGGGCCTTCCTGCCAGGTCGGGCCGGGATCGCATGCGGCAATCGGAGAGCGTTCGGAAAAGCGGTGGCCCATAGGCAGAGCGAGGAGAAGGTTGACACGGGATGGAGCCGGAAGTAGCATGCTGCCTGTCGAGAGCGGTGTCCATTTCGGGGTCGCCAAGTTGAAATGGGAAATCCTGGCTTAATTGTTTCTTAACATTTGCGGCACATAATTGACGCCAACGATACCTGCAAGAGAGAGTGCTGACATATAGGATCGTGTTGTATCAGAGAAAGGCTGCTGCTATGCCCCACGGAAGATGGCTCCTCGTTGCCCTCAGCCTCGCGGTGTTCGCGCTATGTCTCGCGGTCGCCTGCGGCGGCGACGACAAGGGAGGTGGCACCGCAACGCCCGGAGGCGGCACCGCAACACCCGGAGGTGGTGCCGCAACACCCGGAGGGTCTCCCACCGCCTCCAATTTCGCCACTGAACTGCAGGCTCTAGGTGTGGAGTGGCAAAAGACAGCAGTCAAGGTGAGCTACGACATGACCAACACCTTGGGCGGCAGTACCGATGAGACGTCGCTCACTCTGTCTCGACGTCTCCCCGACTGGCGCATGGACATCTCCAGCAGCAGCCAGGGTGACGGGGTCGTGATAGTGGCTGGCGGAGGGGTCTATGATTGCACCACTGAATCAGGCGCAAGTCAATGCATCTCCTATGATCCCTCCCAGGTTGACGCTTCCGGTCCGCTTGAGATCTTCGATCCTAGTGCCACTGCCACCAACCTCAGCGGATTGAACGTAGAGCGCTCCGAACAAGACATCGCAGGAGAAGCAGCGACGTGCTTCTCGGGGACTAGCACCACCGCGGGGAGTACAAGCAAGACCGAGTGGTGCTTTGCCAGCGATGGCACCCTCCTGCGATTCTCCGACACCTCCGACGATCCGGCCTCCGCCAATCTGACAGTAGAAGTCACCAATATCAACCGCAACGTGAAGGACGCCGATCTCGACTTTACCCCACCCTACCCAGTGACTGCGTATGTCCCGCCAGCCTCGCCGACACCGTCCTCCCCGTCCCAGGCACCGGCCTCGCCCACGCCAGCCGGGGCACCAGCCTCTCCGACCACTGGGCAGTAGAACCAGGACGCTCTGTGCCCTGACGGCCATGACCGCTGGACGTGAGCGTCGGACGGTGGCAGCGAGCGGCGGCTGAGGACGAATCGCTCGCGGAGCTATCGACAGGTCTAGCCGCCCGCCGTAGAATGTCGTACTGGACTGCGCGCGGAGAACAGGAGGACAAGGTGAAGAAGACCGATGATGGCCCGGTAGGCGCCTACAGCTTGGTAGTGAGGCTGAAGATCAAGAACGTGCCAGGGATGCTAGCCAAGGTCACTGCCGCGATTGGCGATTGCGGTGGCAGTATTGGAGCCATAGACGCGCCGGAGATCACCAGCAGCATCGTGATCCGCGATATCACTGTGTCCGTTCGAGATGAGGATGACGGACAGCGAATGGTCGAGGCGCTAAAGCGGCTAGCTGACGTCCGCGTAGTCCACGTCTCCAACCCTATCTTCCTGGCCCATCTGGGCGGCAAGATAGAGATCGTCGGCAAGAAGCCACTGAAGACGAGGGCCGACCTTTCCATGTTCTATACACCTGGTGTGGCGGAGGTGTCTCTCGCAATCTGGCACGACCCGCTGAAGGCGTACACCCTGACCATCAAGGGGAATACGGTGGCCATAGTCACCGATGGGACCGCGGTGCTCGGGTTGGGAGATATCGGCCCAAAGGGCGCCCTGCCGGTGATGGAGGGCAAGGCGCTGCTATTCAAGGAGTTTGGCGGCGTTGATGCTTTCCCTATCTGCCTGGACACCAAGGACCCTGATGAGATCGTGCGGACAGTGAAATACATTGCCCCCGCCTTCGGCGGCATAAACCTCGAGGACATCTCTGCGCCCCGCTGCTTTCAAATCGAAGAGCAGCTACGGGCAGAGCTCGACATCCCCGTCTTCCATGACGACCAGCACGGCACGGCTGTGGTGATCATGGCGGCCCTGATCAACGCCCTGAAGATAGTGGGGAAGAGGCTGGAAGACCTGAAGATCGTGTTCAGCGGCATCGGTGCTGCCGGCACCGCCACCACCAGGTTCCTCCTCGCTGCCGGCGTCAGGAACATCATCGGCTGCGACCGGGCAGGGGCGCTCTACAGCGGCCGAAAAGAGCATATGGATTCGGCGAAGAAATGGTACGCTGAGAACACCAACCCTGACAGATTTCAAGGCACGCTTGTGGATGCCTTGCGAGGGGCAGACGTATTCATCGGCCTCTCGGCCCCGAGAGTATTGCCCGCAGCAGCCATAGCGACAATGGCAAGAGATCCCATCATCTTCGCCCTTGCGAACCCTACACCCGAGGTCATGCCCGAAGAGGCTGCGCCCTACGCCAGAATAATGGCCACAGGCAGATCGGACTATCCCAATCAGATCAACAACGTGCTTTGCTTCCCAGGCCTCTTCCGCGGGGTGCTCGACTCACGCGCCCGCGAGATCAACGAGGAGATGAAGCTGGCCGCTGCCCAAGCGATTGCCGATGTGGTCTCAAAACGGCAGCTTCATGAGGACTACATAATCCCCACCGTCTGCGACAAGAGGGTGGCGAGGGATGTCGCCAAGGCCGTTGCCACGGCCGCCTACAGGACCCACGTTGCCCACAGAGAGCGCAAAGCGGCCTATCGTGAGCACGCTGGCTCCTGAGAGCGCCGCCTCTCGCCAGCCTCCGACACGCGCCGCTCCCCGACGCGCGGGTGGACATCCGTAAGACAGTATGGGAGGATATTCGCGGGCTGGTGCGCGTGCGCTTGCGACGGCCCTGGCGAGCGGTTAAGGCCGGGCCATGACCACCTCCTCGCCGGGTTGGACCGGGGTTGTCGCCGCTTCCCTAACGTCGCGGTCGTTCGCACAAGCCACGCCGTGCACCAGAAACACCCACAGACCTATCTAAACTAGCATCTCTTCGGTTATAATGAAGAAAGAGCGAGACGCCCAGGCGAAGCGCCATCCTTTTTGGCGCCGCTGGTTCTCAGGATGCGCAGCCTTGCTAACCAGACTTTCAAAGTCATTCTTGGCGAAAGGCGATGACCTAGCTCCTTTGTGCCTGGCGCCTTGTCTCGGCTTGAAGCCCACGTCCCCCTGGCACCGTCATGCCAGCGCGAGGCGACGAGAGTCTATGCCCGGTTTAGCACCACGAGGCTAATATGGCTACTCTCGCTCTTAGAATCAGTGGCGAGCCCCGCAACATCACCGTCCGCGGCTTCCTGTCTGCCCTAGATAGTTGGTTGAAGATTCTTGGCGACTTGGACTCGGCTATCTCTGGCGAGCCGCAGGGGAGTCTAGACTGGTTCGTTGTCGGTCTGTCCACGGGGAGCCTTGCCGTGGAAGTGGAATCGAGAAGCAAACTAGAGGACAAGAATGTGGGTCCCGAGGTAGCCGGTGCATTCATAACTGGCCTAGAGCACATCGAGCGGCAGGGGACTAGCCCCGCCTATCTCTCTGAAACAGGAATGCAAAGAATGCGCCACCTGCTGAGGCTCATCGGCAGAGAGGGCGCCGCTGGAATTACAGTCACCCACCTCTCCCAGACAGTTGAAGTCTCCGCCAGAGCGTCCGCCAACATCGACCAGCTGATGCGTGTGCAGCAGCGGTCTATCGGATCGGTCGAAGGCAAGTTAGAAACGATCTCCATACACGGCAGGGCACGCTTTGTCGTGTACCATGGGCTCACCCGCAAGGCCGTGACGTGCAAATTCGACCCCGGCCGATGGCTGAACAAGGTCAAGGACGCCTTGGGGCATCGCGTGAACGTGTCCGGCATGGTTCATTATAACGCCAAGAGCGAACCTTTACGGGTGGAGTTGGAGGAAATACGAATCCTGAGGGAGAAGGGTGAACTTCCTAGCACTGCCGAAATCAGCGGCAGCGATCCTCATTTCACCGGCGACATGAGCACGGAAGGTTACATTGGCAGCATCCGAGCCCGCTGAGCAATATCAAAGACCTTACCTTGAGTCGTCCGTACTCATCTCCTGGATAAAGGGCGAAGCAGGCCGCCAATGGACCGTCGATCATATTCTCAGATTGGCGGAACGCGACATTTTCAAGATCTACACCTCCACCTTGACCCTGGCCGAGGTTCACAAGCACCGCGATCAGCCCAAACTGCTGTCCAATGAGCAAGACGAGAGAATCCTCGCCTACTTTGAGCATGACTTCTTTCAGTTCATCGACGTCGACCGCAATATAGGCGAACACGCCAACAGGCTGTGCCGCGAGCACGGTCTCTTCCCCAATGACGCCATCCATCTCGCTTGCGCCCTGCGGGCTGGATGCGACGTCCTTCTCTCCTGGAATGGCAGGCTAAACAGAGTCCAGCACCCTCACATCAGGACTGAAGAGCCCCGAATGCTAGGCCAAGCGGAACTTCCAGAGATGCCGCTCCCTCAATAGACCCTTCTAGCGTGGCATGGCTACGGCGTTTGACCGTGCTGCGCATATGCGCTGCCCTCGCGGCGCGCCAAACGCGCTCGTAGGCGCTAGGCCATTCGCCCCAGCGCTTGTGCTATGATAGCGGCGCACTTCCCGGGAGCGAGGCCAGTGACTGAGCAAGCCCCCTTCGACGTCGCCATCATCGGCGGCGGCCCCGGCGGTTATGTTGCCGCCATCAGGGCCGCCCAGCTCGGCGCGCGGGTCGCCCTGGTGGAGAAGGACCGCCTGGGTGGCACCTGCCTCCATCGCGGCTGCATCCCCACCAAAGCCCTCCTTCGCAGCGCCGAAGCCCTGCTGGAAGCGAGGGATGCCTCCACCTTCGGCGTGGTGGTGAGGGAGGCGACAGTCGACTTCGGGGCAATGATGGCCCGGAAGAGGCAAGTGGTGGCCCAGCAGGTGGAGGAGCTGGAGAGGCTGATCGCCTGGCGGAAGATCGCCGTGCTCCCAGGCGAGGGGCGACTGGTTGGCCCCGGTTCCATTAAGGTGGGGGATGAGCTTGTGGCCGCCGGCAAGATAATCGTCGCCACCGGCTCCTTGTCCACCCGCCTGCCTGTCCCTGGCGCCAGCCTGCCGGGCGTCCTTACCAGCGACGAAATCCTGGAGCTTGAGGCACTGCCCGAGAGGCTGGTGGTCATCGGCGCCGGCGTGATCGGCTGTGAGTTCGCATCCATCTTCTCCGCCCTGGGGGCGCGCGTGACCATCATCGAGGTCCTGCCCCGCATCCTGCCGCCGGTAGACGAGGAGATCGCCCGCCGTTGCCAGCAGATCCTGCGCGGCCAGGGCATCACCATTCACACCAGCGCCTCGCTTCAAGAGATCAGGGCCGAGGGCGAGCGGCTGCGGCTGCTCTTCGGCCTGGGCAAGGAGCAGCAGGAGGTTGTGGCGGATAGGGTGCTGATGGCGGTGGGACGCCGACCCTGCAGCGATGACCTAGAAGAGGCTGGCCTGGCCCTCAGAGGCGGATCGCTGGCGGTCAACGAGCGCCTGGAGACCAGCGTGCAGAACGTTTACGCCGCCGGCGATGTGCTAGGGCTCTACATGCTGGCCTATGTCGCCTCCTATCAGGGCATCATCGCCGCCGAGAATGCCCTCGGTGGCCGCCGCCAGGCCGACTATCGAGCCGTACCCAACTGCGTGTACACCCTGCCGGAGGTAGCCAGCGTCGGCCTGCGCGAGGAGGAGGCCCGCGCCCAGGGCGTTTCCTACAAGGTGAGCCGTTTCCCCTTCTCCGCGTTGGCGCGGGCTCAGATCTTGGGGCAGCCTTCGGGTCTGGTGAAACTCATATGTGAGGAGCCATCGGGTCGCGTGCTGGGGGTGCACATCCTGGGGCCCAGGGCCACCGACATCATCGGCGAGGGCGTACTGGCGCTGCAGATGGGGGCAACCGCCCAGGACCTGGCGCACACCATGCACGGCCACCCCAACCTGTCCGAAGCCATCTACGAGGCTGCCTGGGGCATCATCGATAGCCCCTTCCACCTGCGGCGACTCTAGGCTTCAAATCTGTGTGTCTGGCAGGGCTTGCCCGCAGACTCAGCAATTGCTACTATACAGCAGCACTATTCTGGGAGAGGGCATGATGATGTTCGATAAGATACTCGTACCGCTGGATGGATCGCCCTTGGCTCAGGCGATCCTGCCTTACGTGATGGCGGTGGCCAAGGGGGCCCATAGTCATGTCATCCTCTTTCATGTCGTCGAGACCGACCTTGACCACGAGGTCCCTGAGCAGAAGACCTACGCCGACGAGACCACAGAGCGCATCCGGCCCCTGGCCGAGAACTACCTGGCGGGGGTGGCCGACCAGCTCCGCAAAGCGGGCATCGACGTCGAGACCAAAGTCGTGAGGGGCCGGGCAGCAGCACAGATCGTGGAGCAGGCCGAGCAGGAGAAGGTTGGCCTGATTGCCATGTCTACCCACGGCCGCTCGGGGCTGGCCCGCTGGGTGATGGGAAGCGGGGTCAACAAGATTCTGCGCGCCTGTGATCAGCCCGTCCTCCTCGTCAGGCCACGCGATGAGGGCGCCAGCGGCAAGGCCGAGGGACGGCTGTCGAAGGTCATCGTTCCCCTGGATGGCTCCAAAGCGGCCGAAGCGGCCATCCCCTTCGCCGAGGAGTTGAGCAAGGCTCTGGGGCTGGAGGCCATCCTTGTTCAGGTGATCGGCGTCGAGACTACTGTGCAGTTCGCCCCCATGGCACCAGATAGCTGGCCAGTGCCTGGTGACATCCTGAAACGACTGGACGTGGTGGCTTCGGGCTACCTCACGGGCTTGGCCAAGCAGCTCAAGGACAGGGGACTAACGGTGCAGTGGGAGGTATTGCGCGGCGCGCCGGGCCCCAGGATCGTGGAGTTCGCCAAGGAGACTCCCGACAGTCTGGTGGTCATGACCACCCACGGTCGCTCCGGCTTCCGCCGCTGGGTCATGGGTAGCGTGACCGACGCTGTGGTGAGGCAGACGGGCGAGCCGGTGCTGGTGGTTCCCCATCGTGCATAACTGGTTCATGATTGGAGAGTTCGGAGCTTCCGGGTTCATACACAACACCCCCGACAGGTCGGGGGGCATGAGGAGGCGAATTCGATGCCCCCGCCTTCAGGCGGGGGTCGAGGATCAAGCCACCAGCCGCGAACCGGCCATCATCGTGCGCGCTAATTGACACCGACCAGAGCTTTTGCTAAATTGAGGTAGATCAAGCGAATAGGGTGCCGAATCCCTGCCAGGGAACGGGGGAACCAATTGCCCGCCGAGCAGCGGGCAGCGGGGTGAATCTCCGACACTGTCGGAGTAGGCTAACTCCTTCAAGCCGAACCCGTCAGCTAACCTCGTAGGCATGCGAAGGAGAGGCTAGCGCAGAGGGACGAGAGGCTAGGCCTCCCGTCCCTTCGTTCGTATTGGGCATGGGCGTCGCTCGATGACTGGCAGGGGGAAGGTGGCAATGGGGGGAAGCGTCCGAAGCATGAGCCTTCCCAATGAGAAGAGCACAGTGATGAGGGACAGGCGGTGGGCTGCCTGGCGCCTGGAGTATGCTCTTCTCATCCTCGTCGTCGCTGTGATGACCGCCTTCGCCTTTGCCTTCTTCTACTTCCAGGTGGAGGTGAGCAGGCTCAGGGACTAAGGCTACGCCGGCGTGTTCATCATCAGCTTCATCGGGGCCGCCTCGATGATCCTGCCCACCCCTGCCATTGCGTCCGTGGTTGGCGGTGGCGCCATCCTCAACTCCTATCTGGGCATACCGGCCTTCGTTTTCGTCGGTCTCGTTGCTGGCCTGGCGGAGGCCCTGGGCGAATTCACCGGCTATGCGGCTGGCTACGGCGGCCGCATCATGTTCGAGGAGCGGCCAGAGTACAAACGGGTTCAGGGCTGGATGGAGCGCCACGGCGTGATCACCATGTTCGTCATGTCCATCATCCCCAACCCGGTGTTCGATCTGGCTGGCGCAGCGGCAGGGGCTGTCCGCATGCCGCTCGGCCGCTTCTTCCTCTCCGTTTTGGCCGGGAAGATCATTAAAGACCTGTACATGGCAGCCTTGGGCGAGTTCGGCATTGAGCTGCTGGGGGGCTACTTAGGCTAGGCGTGCTTTGACGCGTGTGCGAGTTTATGCTATACTTGCTGTAGATTATCTGGCCTCCTTTATTCTGAGGCCTCGCTGAGGGAGCGTGCCTAGGGCACTTCTCTCCTAGCTCCGCCTAAGGCGGAGAACTGCGGTCGGTGGGGAGGTATTATTCGATGCTCATCAATGTCAACATCATTCTTCGCGTTGTTGGTGCTATCTTCTTTGGCTATGTGGGCCTTTGTATGGGAGCATTCATGGCCGAGGGCGACAGCGGCACCACCGCCGCGATCTTGTGGACAGCGCCGCCCGTGCTGTCCGCTATTTTCGGGGCCATAGCGGGGCCCTTCCTCTTCCTGGAGCCCCTGCGTCGCTTCCAACAGTGGACGAACGGGATCGAGCCCATTCAGTTTGTGCTGGGCACCTGCGGCCTGGTGGCCGGCCTCCTGGTGGCGGCCCTCTTGACGCCCGCCCTCATCACCCTTCCCAGCGTCGGCGGCGTGCTTGCTCCATTCGTGGTTAGCGCCGTCCTGGGCGCTCTGGGCGTGGCGGCCATGGTCAATCGCGGGGAGCAGTTCGCCGGCTTCTTTTCCCGCAACCCGCCCCTGGCGGGCAAAGGGACGGGCCGTGTGTCCCATCAGATCGTTCTCGACACCAGTGCTGTCATCGACGGGCGCATGGCCGATATCGTCCAGACGGGCTTTATCATGGCCACCCTGGTGATACCGCGCTTCGTCCTGGACGAGCTGCGCTACATCGCCGATTCGCCCGATTCCCTCAGGCGCAACCGTGGCCGGCGTGGTCTGGAGATCCTCGGCCGCCTTCAACAGGAAGCGCCGGTGCCCATACAGGTTTCGGATGTGGACTTCGAGGATGCGCGGGATGTGGACAGCAAGCTCATCCGCCTGGCCAAGAGCATGGACTGTCCTCTCATGACCAACGACTTCAACCTCAATCGCGTCGCAGAACTGGAGGGTGTGCGCGTTCTCAACGTCAACCACCTGGCCAACGCGGTCAAGGCGGTGGTGCTGCCCGGCGAGGAGATGGAGGTGCACATCATCCAGGAGGGGAAGGAGAGCGGCCAAGGGGTCGGCTTCCTGGACGATGGCACCATGGTGGTGGTCGAGGGCGGCCGCCGCTACCTCAACGAGCAGTTGGAGGTCATCGTCACCCGCGTTCTTCAGACCGTGGCTGGCCGGATGATCTTCGCTGCCCCCAAGGCCGTAGGCTGATACATCGATAGGGCGCGCCTATGTCCGCCAGCCAGGAGTCAGTGGGGGCCATTATCGCTGCTGCCGGCCGCAGCGAGCGGATGGGCGGCAAGGATAAGCTGTTCGCCGTCGTTGGCGGCAAGCCCCTTCTCGTCCACACCCTCAGCGCTTTCCAGGTCTGTCGTGGCGTGGGCAGGGTGGTGCTGGTCCTTTCGCCAGAGAACGTGGAGCGAGGAAGAGAGCTGGTGGCCGAGGCCGGCCTCGACAAGGTGACGGCCGTCTGCCAGGGGGGCGAATGCCGCCAGGATTCGGTGCGTAACGGTCTGGCGGCGCTGGCGTCTTGTCAGTGGGTGGTGGTGCATGACGGCGCCCGCCCCCTGGTGACCGCCGAGCTTATCGAGCGGGGCCTGGAGGCGGCGAAGGAGACAGGGGCAGCCATTGCTGCTCTACCCATGAGAGACACAGTCAAAGAGGTGGAGCCGCCGGGCGTCATCGGGCGCACCCTCTCCAGGGGCCAGTTGTGGGCCGCCCAGACGCCGCAGGTCTTCCGCTATAACATCCTGCGCGAGGCTCACCAGCGGGCTCAGGGTGAGGCCACCGATGACGCCGCTCTGGTGGAGAGCCTGGGCTGTCAGGTCAGGGTATTTGAGGGCTCGCCCCGGAACATCAAGGTGACCACCGCCGCCGACTTGGCCGTAGTGGAAGCGCTTCTCGGGCAAGGCAGGTAACTGGTTCATGATTGGTGGGTTCTGGGCTCCGGGGTTTGCACATAACCCCAGCCTGAAGGCTGGGGCATGGGGGACGAATTCGATGCCCCCCCGACAGGTCGGGGGGGTCGAGAATCAAACCATCAACGGCGAACCGCCGCGCAAGGCAAGGCAGGTTAGACATGCGGATAGGCATCGGCTATGATATACACAAGCTCCAGAAGGGGCGTCGGCTCATTCTGGGGGGCGTGGAAATAGCGGGCGAGACAGGGCTGGGCGGCCACAGCGATGCTGATGTCCTCCTCCACGCTATTATGGACGCCATGCTGGGGGCAGCGGGCCTGGGCGACATCGGATGCTTCTTCCCGCCAGACGATCCGACCTACGCTGGGTCTGACAGCCGCAAGCTATTGGCCCAAACCGGCCAGATGATAGCCCAGGTAGGCTACGCCGTCTGGAGTGTGGATGCTACCGTCATTGCCGAGAGGCCGCGCCTGAGCCCCCACATCCGCTCGATGCGGCAGCGTATCGCTGCCACCCTCGCCCTGGACGAAGCGAGGGTAAACGTTAAAGCTACCACCAACGAGGGCATCGGCGACATCGGTCGCGGTAAGGCGATTGCCGCTCTGGCTGTGGCCCTGCTGCAGGAACGTTAGGAACGGAAATCGGTATGGCCTTATCTCACGGGATGCTTCCTGCCCTGGCCGTGGCGGCGTGCTGTCGCTTGATCTGCATATGTATAGAGGGGTGCCCCGCTGGGCCGGGACACCCCCAAGAGGGAAGAGGGCAGCCACGGACAGGAGGGATGATGGCCCGTGTCGGTCTTACGGAGCATTAGACGCGATATCCAAGCCGCGCAGGAGCGGGACCCAGCCGCTACCAGCGCCCTAGAGATCGTTCTGACCTACCCCGGCTTTCACGCCCGCCAGCTTCATCGCCTGGCTCATTCTCTTCATCAGAGGGACCTGCGCGTGCCGGCCAGGATCATTTCCCAGTTCAGTCGTGTCCTCACCGGCATCGAGATCCACCCCGGCGCCGAGATCGGCGAGGGCTTCTTCATCGACCACGGCATGGGGGTGGTCATCGGCGAGACGACGCAGATCGGCGACAACTGCCATCTCTTTCAGGGCGTGACCCTGGGGGGCACCAGCACCAAGCGAGCCAAGCGGCACCCTACCCTGGGCAACAACGTGGTGGTGGGGGCTGGCGCCAAGCTCATCGGGGCGATAAATGTGGGGAACAACGTGCGCATCGGGGCCGGCTCTGTGGTAGTCTCCAATGTGCCTGATAACGCCACCGTGGTGGGTGTACCCGGCCACGTGGTGGCCTATCATGACCCCGGCGACGATACGATCTTGAAATTGCCCGACCCCGAGTGGGATATTATTCAACGGCTGGAAGGGCAGATCCAGAAGCTGGAGAAGCGCATCGCCGAACTGGAGAAGAGAATACGGCAGGAGCCAGCCGCCAGCCAGCGCCAGGAGGATGCCCCTTGAAGCTCTACAACACCCTCAGCGGCAGCAAGGAGGACTTCGCCCCAGCGGAGGGCGCGGTGAAGATGTACGTCTGCGGCGTAACGCCTTATGACAGCAGCCACCTGGGCCATGCCATGAGCTACATCATCTTCGATGTGCTCCGCCGCTACCTGGAGTACCGCGGCTATCAGGTACGCCACGTCCAGAACTACACCGACATCGACGACCGCATCATCGCCCGCGCCAACCAGTTGGGCATCCCCACCCAGGAGCTGACCGAGCGGTTGATCGCCGAGTATGCCAGCGAGATGGAGGCCCTCAACGTCCTGCCGGCCCACGTCTACCCGCGCGCCACCGAGGAGATCCCCAACATGATCGAGATGATCTCCACCCTGATGGACAAGGGCTACGCCTATGTCGCTGACGGCGACGTCTACTTCCGGGTCAGCGCCAAGAAGGACTACGGCAAGCTCTCCGGCCGCAGCCTGGAGGCCACGGAGGCCGCCGCGTCGTGTGGCGTAGGGCGAGAGGTGGAGCCCGGCGAGAGCAAGGAGCACCCGGGCGATTTCGCCCTCTGGAAGGCAGCCAAGCCGGGAGAGCCATCCTGGCCCAGCCCCTGGGGGCCGGGGCGTCCTGGCTGGCACATCGAGTGCTCCG
>JALHUG010000094.1 GCA_022866185.1 Dehalococcoidia bacterium | reverse complement strand
CCGGCGCTGCGCTTGAGGAGGGCGAGGATCCGGGTCTTGGTGCTCTCTACCGCCATCGTCTCAGGGGTGAGACACAACGATCGCCGCGGAACCGGCAGGCGAGTGGTCTCGTTAATAGTATAGCGCACGGCTACCACTGTGGCGATGCCGATAGCGGAAGGGCCTTTAAAGAACTGCATAACGTAAATACTGTGTCAAGCTTGACAACCTTCTCCTTCTTCGCTATGATCTGTAGATGGTTGTGTAACGTATCGAAGACCAGAAGCGTCTAAACATGGCAACCAGAAAAGTGGAGAACTAAGATGAGCGAGGTAGCAGTAACTGAACCTGATGAGGTAACCACGGAGCCAGGCTGTCACCATCACTGGCTGATCGAAAGCCCTCATGGCCCTACTAGCATGGGTATCTGCAAGCTGTGTGGTGAGCAAAAGGAGTTCCGCAACTCAGCCTCTGATCTATTGTGGGAGGATGAACCCCTGTCCGAGCTGTCCTACGGTCGCTGGGGCAAGTCAAGGGAGTTCAGCGCTCCTGCGGGCGTCGGGGCGGACGGCGATCTTGCCACGGCAGGGGTAGCAGCCGGTGGCACCCGTCTGGTGTAGAAGGAGGGCAGTACCACTGAGAGGGGTGCACCCCTGGGGGGGCGCACCCCTTCTGTTTTGCTAGCCCCTGAGCAAGGCGCTGGTATAATGACGCCAACGGGGGGAAAGCGTGAACCTGTCCGTCGAGCTGGCGCCCAGATGCAAGCGTGGGCTCTTTCTGGCCAATCCGGTGATGGCTGCCTCCGGCACCTTCGGCTATGGGCTGGAGATGGCCAAGGAGCTGGACATCCAACGCTTGGGGGCCATCGTCTGCAAGGGGACAACGCTACGCCGACGGCGGGGCAATCCTCAGCCCCGCATGGTGGAAACCGCCGCTGGCATGCTCAACTCCATCGGCCTCCAGAACATGGGGGTAGAAGCCCTCATCCGCGACATCGCTCCCGTCTGGGCCACCTGGCGCGTGCCGGTCGTCGTGAACATAGCCGGTGAGAGCATCGAGGAGTACGCTCGCCTGGCCCGGCGATTGGATGGCGTGCCTGGGGTCAGCGGCCTGGAGCTGAACATCAGCTGCCCCAACGTGGCCACCGGCCTGGCGTTTGGCAGCAGCCCGCAGATGGCCGCCGCGGTGACTGCTGCTGCGAGGCGTGAGACCACCCTGCCCGTCATCGTTAAGCTGGCCCCCAATGTCAGCGACATCGTAAGCGTAGCGCAAGCGGCAGCGGACGCCGGCGCCGATGCCCTCACCCTCACCAACACCTTCCCCGCCATGGCCATCGATGTGAAGAGCAGGCGGCCGGCCCTGGGCTGGACCTTCGGAGGCCTTTCCGGGCCGGCCCTCAAGCCCATCGCCCTACGCCTGGTCTACCAGACGGCGGCAGCAGTGGACGTTCCCATTATTGGCTGTGGCGGGATCATGACCGCCCTCGACGCCATAGAGTACATCATGGCTGGGGCCACCGCCGTTCAGGTGGGCACCGCCACCTTCATCAACCCCCGGGCCACCCTCGACGTGCTGGAGGGCATCGAGCGCTTCATGGAGGAAGAAGGGGTGGACGACCTCCACCAGCTCATCGGCGTTGCCAGAGTGTAACATACCCTTCTCTCCTAGCGTCTCCCTATATGGTGAGGTCTATGAGTTATGGAAAGTTGTGGTGGTACGTTACCTCTGCTCTGGTGAGAGCTAGAGGCGAGGATGGGCAGGCGCTGGGCGAGTTTACGTTGGTGCTGGCCCTCGTTTCCCTGGTTGCCGTGCTCGCGCTGACGGCCCTCGGGCTGGCCGTCCTCGCCTTCTACCAGCCCGTCGCCGAGGCCATGGGCCTCTAGCCTCGGCCATTGCCCCGCCTGCTGCCGTAATTCCAAGCCTGTCGCCGTCCAACTTAGGATCCCTGTTCAACGATAGAGCATGGGCATGCTATACTGGCGCTCGAATGGCCTCATGCTCAAGAATCGGCCGCTAGGTGGTTGCATGGGATCGCCCTCAGAGCGCCTGGCCTCTGCTGCTGCTCTCGGTGCGCCCGCAGTGGCTTTCCGGTAGGGGCCGCCCCTGTCCATGCCTTCTCCATCCGGACGAGAAGACCGCCCAGCCAAGGGAGCCGCCTCCTTCAGGAACTGGCTGCTGCTAGGGGCCTGCGCCGCCATTTGCGCGCCCGCCCCCATCCTGCGCCTCCTCCTCATCACGGGGGTCATCCCAGAGCTGGGAAGCGTGCCGGCGGTGCTGATCTTCGGCTCCGCCATTGTAGCCGCCGCCTTCATCCTCACCTGGGCGTCGGAGACCGCCGAGAAAGACATCTCCCAGGGCCTGGCCCTGGTGGCCATCGCCCTCATCGCCGTCCTGCCTGAGTACGCGGTGGACCTCTACCTGGCGTGGACGGCACACGGCAGCGCGGAAAACGCCGCGCTGGCTACGGCCAACATGACGGGGGCCAATCGTCTTCTGGTGGGCACGGGCTGGCCGATGGTCTTCTTCCTTTATTGGCTGCGAAGCAAGAAGGGCGCCCTGCGCGTCAGCGGCCACGAAACCTCTCTGGCCCTCATCTTCCTGGGGGCAGCCACCCTCTACAACTTCGTCATCCCCATCAAAGGCAACATATCGCTCATCGACACGGGCGTGCTCTTCAGCCTTTTCGGAGGCTACGTTTACCTGGTTTCGCGGGCGCCAGCGACCGAGCCCGAGCTGGTGGGGCCTGCTCTCACGCTGGGCTCCTTGGCCAAACGGCGGCGCCGGGGCATGGTCATCCTCCTTTTCCTGTATTCCGCCCTGACCATCTTCGCCGCCGCCGAGCCCTTCGTCGAGGGGCTGAAGGGCATAGGGGAAGATCTAGGCATCAGCAAGTTCGTCCTGATCCAGTGGTTCGCCCCTCTGGCCTCGGAGGCGCCTGAGCTCACCGTGGCCGCCATCCTGGCCTCCCGCGGGCGGGCGCTTGCCGCCATGGTTATGCTCATCTCCTCCAAGGTCAACCAGTGGACGCTCCTCATCGGCAGCCTGCCGGTGGCCTACAGCATCTCGGGCGCCCACCTCTCGCCGCTGCCGATGGACTCCCGCCAGGTGGAGGAGGTGTTCCTGACCGCCGCCCAGTCGGCGTTCGCTGTGGCCATCTTCGCCAGCCTGAGCATCTCCACCCGAGAGGCGCTCCTTCTCCTGGGGCTGTTCGGCACGCAGCTCTTCTTCACCGATCCCGCTGTGCGCTACGCGTATGGCGGAGTCTACCTGGCGCTGGCCGCTTTCCTCTTCTTTCAGGACAGGCACACCCTGCCCATCGTCTTTCGAGAGGCCAGCCGGCGGGGCGGCAAGGCGCCCGCCATGTCGACGGGGCCACCAGGGGGCAAGAAGGAGCGAGGCCGCACGAAGAAGCCGAGCCGCTAGGCCCAGCCATGCGCTCGGCTCAGCGAGCGTGGTGGGGGATGGGCTCTCGGCTTGACACACAACCTCCCCGACAGGTCGGGGGGGCGTGAGCAGGCGAATCCGATGCCCCCGCCTTATGGCGATCAAGAAAACAAGAACACCCCTGAGGATTCCCGCCGAAGGCGGATCCGCCTCTGGCGGAGAAACCCTCGGCTTTGGGGAAGCTGCGGGATTTATCCCGCAGAGGTGAATCTAAATAGTTGAACGCCTTCAGGCGGGGGTCGAGAATCAAGTCACCAACCGCCAGCCCTACTGGACAAAGCAGTAGTGGTTTTCAGGCCCTGTGCACCGTTCCACGGGGTTCAGGTCGCCCAGCTCTGTGGGAGCGAGGCGTAGCATCTCCCAGCCCGTTGGGCAACACATCGGGTCTGTCGACAGGTACGCGTCCATCACCAGCTCTATGTACTCGCCCGCGGCGCGAACCGAGACCATCTCGCCCCTGACGGCGAACTCCTCTGAATACGCTGCGTGAAGCTCGCCATCCCTCCACACCAACGCCGTGATGGTTGGCGCAGGGTGCTGCACGCCCTGTGGGCCACCCTCCAGGCCCGTCTCCAGGAAGAGCACATCACCGATCTCCGCCTCAAACTGCACGGGCGTCAGCTCAGCATGAACAACGGCGGTCGCTGTCTGAGGCTTGTTGTCGACTACGGGGCCGAGCTGCTCCAGCGGGTAGATCGCCGGCAAGAACTCGTAGAGGTTGAACGCCCTCTCCCACGAGCCATCTGCCCAGCGATACACCTCCAAGTACTGTCGGTCCGCATCCATGACCCCGCCCTGAGAGCCGATGCCGGGCGAGGCGACGCGCTCTTGCAGGTCGTAGGCGAGCTTGGCAAACGTCTCGTCGTTCAGCTCGAACTCGCCCATGCTCAGGTTCTTGGCAGCGGGGTCAGCCATCTGCTGCAGGGCGCCCAGATCGGGCCCTGTCGGGGTTGCCACTGGCGTGGCTTTCTGGGTAGGTTTTGGCGTTAGCTCAGGCGTGGGCGTCGAAGCGGGGCTGGCCTGAGCGGTCGTGGTGACGATGGGTGTCGGCGTAGGCGAAGGGGACGCGCTCTCCTCCGTCTCCTTGCAGCCAGCGAGCAGCACAAGGACTAGGAGGAGACCCCCCAGGGCCAGCCAAAGCCTCCGGATAGCGATTCTTCGAGTCATCTTCCCCTCCGGTCAGCTAAGGCCCTGTTCCTCGACGTGGCGGCGAGTCGCCGGATACGCTTCCCCGAAGAGTGGTGGGCGGTGCAGGGTTTGAACCTGCGACCTCTTGCGTGTGAAGCAAGCGCTCTCCCGCTGAGCTAACCGCCCCTGCCTTGCGCCCAAATACTACCGCTCGAGCCGAGAGCCAGTCAAGCGATCGGCCAGGCGTGCCGGCAACCCATCGCCCACTGCATCGGCACGCCCGCCACCCCCTCTCGAGTGGCCCTGACAAGTCGGCAGGCTTATAATGCAAGCGAGTCATGAGTGCGCATCGTCTTATCCTGGCCGCACTGTTTTTCTTCGCTGGCCTGCTGGCGGCCTGCGGAGGCGGGGGTGGCTCGCCCGCAGCTCCGACGGAGACGCCCCAACTCGAGGGGGAGGTCGAGCTCGTCGGGTCGATGCCCCACGAGGGACGGGCCTGGACGGAGGGCCTGCTCGTCAGCGAGGGCATCCTCTGGGAGAGCACTGGGCTCATAGGCCAATCGCAGGTGCGCGGGCTCGACAGGCAGACGGGCGCGGTGCTCTGGTCGGCCCCCAACACGGAGGGCGTGTTCGGCGAGGGGCTGGTGCGGGCGTTCGGCAGGACGTACCTCCTGACCTACACGGAAGGCAAGGCCTACCTGTTCGAGCGCGACGGCGCTCGGCCGTACACCCTCTTCGCTACCTACGAGGGCGAAGGCTGGGGGCTGACGGCGACCGACCAGCACCTGGTCAACTCCAATGGCAGCGCGACGCTGTACTACCGCGACCCCGAGACGTTCAGCATCGTTAGGGAGGTTCCTATCCAGTACGTGGGGCAGCCCGTGCAGAGGCTCAACGAGCTGGAGTTCGACGGGACGTACATCTGGGCCAACCAGTGGCGGACACCCTACATCTACCGCATACTCGAGCGGGACCCGTCGAAGGTGGTGCGCTACACGCTGCCCGCCGAGGTGTGCCCGGGGGGCTCGCCCAACGGCATCGCCTGGGACGAGGACGAGGGCATCTTCTTCCTCACCGGCCAGACCTGCGAGAAGATATGGAAGGCGCGCCTCCGGTAGCCAGAAGTGGTGGCGGCTGGGGGCAGCCCAGGCCGAAGGAGGCGACAGATGAACGAGCCAGAAGACCGAGTCTACCGCCGGCTCCGGCTGTTCAACGCCGCGATGGGAACGCTGCACCTGCT
>JALHUG010000093.1 GCA_022866185.1 Dehalococcoidia bacterium | reverse complement strand
GGCGGATAGGAAGACGTGGATGCGAGGCTCGGCGGCGTGGCGAACCGCCTCCCAGCAGGCGTCCACATCGCCGGGCACGGCGCGGGCCAGGCCAGCGATGACCGAGCCGCGCACCTCCTTGGCGATGGTTCTCACCGCCTCCAGGTCGCCCGGGGAGGAGGCGGGGAAGCCCGCCTCGATGATGTCCACCCGCAGGCGCTCTAAGGCGCGGGCGATCTCCAGCTTATCCTTGGCGTTCAGGGCCACCCCCGGCGACTGCTCGCCATCGCGGAGGGTGGTATCGAAAATCAGTACCTTATCTTCAGCCATTTTGTCATTCCTCCTCATCCTCAATCAGACATGCCTATCTGGGCCCTCGCCCCGCCTTAGGCGGGAGAGGGCCGGCTAAGGATGAGGGTATCGCTACCCAACCCCAACCTGAAGGTTGGGGCATCACCGCTGTTCCTAGCGCTCATATTTGTCCAATCGGTCGCACTGAGTGCGGATGTACTGGCCCACCGAGGCTGCGGCGGGCTCAGGGACTGCCTTGGCCGCGTATCGATGCTGCCAGAAGCTGTTGAGCCCGGCGTCCAGCTTTAGATCGGGAAAGCGCTGGAAGAGCCGCCGAGACGTTGCCCCTTTGAGGACATGCATAGCCTTAGAAAGATCTGTCCTGTCATCTACGGCGATAAGCAGATGGACGTGATCCACCATCATCTCGCATTCCACCAAACTGATGCTCTTCTCCTTCGCCACCGTCGTTATCAGTTCCCTGGCGGCCTCACCAACGTCTCCTTGCAGCAGCCACTTGCGTCCTTTCGTCGCAAACCAGACGTGGTAGAGAGCCATCCACGCTTCCGCCTTGTCTCATGCCCCAGGGTTCAGCCTGGGGTATCGTTCCTTCCTGCGACCCCAACCTGAAGGTTGGGGCATCATCTCTATTCCCTAGGAAGCCTCCTCCTTCAGCCCCTTCATCAGCGCCCGCAGCTCCTTGCCCACCCGCTCGACCTGGTGCTCGGCGTTTTGCTTGCGCAGGGCCAGGAAGCGGGGGCGCCCCGCCTGATTCTCCAGGATCCACTCGCGGGCGAAGCTGCCGTCCTTGACCTCCGCCAGGATTTGGCGCATGGTCTGGCGCACGTTCTCGTCGATGACCCGCGGCCCGCGCGTGTAGTCGCCGTACTCGGCGGTGTCGCTCACCGAGTAGCGCATGTAGTTCATGCCGCCCTCGTAGATCAGATCGACGATGAGCTTCAGCTCATGTATGCACTCGAAATAGGCGCTCTCCGGCTGGTAGCCGGCCTCCACCAGGGTCTCGAAGGCGGCCTTCATAAGCGCGGTCACCCCGCCGCAGAGGATCACCTGCTCGCCGAAGAGGTCGGTCTCCGTCTCCTCGGCGAAGGTGGTCTCCAGAACGCCGATGCGGGTGCAGCCTATGCCCTTGGCGTAGGCCAGGGCCACCTGCTTGGCCCTCTGGCTGGCGTCCTGATGGACGGCCACCAGGGCAGGCACACCGCTCCCCTTGCTGAACACCTCCCGCACGCGGTGGCCCGGCCCCTTGGGGGCAACCATGGTCACGTCGATGTCCACCGGCGGCAGGATCTGGTTGAAGTGAATGTTGAAGCCGTGGGCGAACATGAGCATCTTGCCCGCCTTCATCGCTGGCTCAATGCTATCGTAGTAGACGCGCCGCTGAACCTGGTCCTCTACCAGCATCATAACCATGTCCGCTTGCTTTGCTACCTCGGCAGCGGTCGCCACCTTGAAGCCGGCCTCTTCGGCCCGCTGCCAGGCCTTGACGCCAGGCATCTCGGCGACCAGCACCTTGACGCCGCTGTCTCTGAGGTTCTGGGCGTGGGCGTGTCCCTGGCTACCGAAGCCGATGATGCCGATGGTGCGCTCCTCCAGCAGCGATAGGTCGGCGTCCTGGTCGTAGTAGATCTTGGTCATGCCGGCGCTCCTTTCCTGGCCTAGTGCAGGCGCCACTACCCTCTGTGGAACCCGGTCATCAGACCAGAAGCCATTTCAGAATTCTCTCCACACCGCCCCGTAAACGGGGCGGCATCCATGCCCCCGCCTTCTCCGCCATCCGCAGAGGCGGAGTCCGCAGGGCGGACAGGCGGGGGTGGCAAGCCGTT
>JALHUG010000092.1 GCA_022866185.1 Dehalococcoidia bacterium | reverse complement strand
TGATTTCCCCGCCCCGCTATATGGAAAGAGGGGGGCTTTGCGCCCCCCTCTTTCGCTGTCAGACCTAGTAGCGGCGTGAGGAAGACGCGGGTTGCTGTCGGAAGCAATCGCTACAATACACTGGGCGGTCCTGGCGGGGCTGGAAGGGTACTTCGGTCTGCTTGCCGCACTGGGCACAGACGGCGGGGTACATCTCTCGCGGGGCGCGGCCGTAGCCGCCGCCGCCGCTGGAACCGCCGTAATCGCGTTCGCTACGGCGTGATTGGCGGCATGTTGAACAGCGCTTGGGCTCGTTAGTGTAGCCTTTCTCGGCGTGATAGGCCTGATCGTCGGCGCTGAAGGTGAAAGACTGACCGCAGTCCTGGCAGGTGAGACTCCTATCCTGGTAGCTCATCGGTAACCTCCTTTCGCAAAAGTTGGCGATGGCTTGGTCACCGGAGTCCAGGATGCTGAGGGGCGATCCCGCGGAAGACAAAACGATCACCACTGTCGCAAGGGTATCATAAATAGAAGAAATCGTCAATATCGCTTGGCCATTCGGCCTAGGCCCGAAACTCGATACGGCTGAGCAGGCGCTGCTCGGCCTCGGCGGCTACCTGCTCCACCAGGCCGGTGGCCACCCGGCCGACCAGTCGCTCCAGGATTGCCCGCCGCGGCCGCAGGTAGGCCAGCCGTCGCGGCACCCTGCCCAGCTCGGTGGCCATGTCGATGGCTGTGTCCAGGTCGCCCAGCTCATCCACCAGGCCCAGCTCCTTGGCCGCGCGAGCGGTGAACACCTCGCCGGTGGCGAGGCCGCGCACCTTCTCTGGCTCCAGTTGGCGGGTGGTGGCCACGGCATCCACGAACCAGTCGTAGTACTCGTCCATGAGGGTCTGCAGCTTCTTCTGCTCCTCGTCGGTGGGCTCGCGGAAGGGCTGGAACATGTCCTTGAAGGCGCCGGACTTGGTCACGAACACCTTGACCCCCAGGCGCTGCAAGAGCTCGGCGACCACCGGCCGAATGGCGATGACGCCGATGGAGCCCACCATCGCCGTGGGCAGGGCCACCAGCTTGGTGGCAGCACAGCCCGCCAGGTAGCCGCCAGAGAGGCCCGAACCGCGGATGAAGGCGACGACGGGTTTCCTAGCTGCTATCTTGGCTATCCCCCGGTGGATCTGCTCGGCGGCGGGTGCTGAGCCGCCCGGCGAGTCGATGTCCACCACCACCGCCCGCACGCGAGCATCGTCGCGCAGGGCGCTGAGCATGCGATCGTAGTCGGGGCCGCGGATGGTTGTTCCCAGGACGCCGAAGAGTTCCACCACGCCGATCCTGGGGGCCAGCCAGGGCAAACCTACCGGAGGAATCTGACTCATGTCTCGACCTCGTAGAACCGCGATGCCTCGACCTGCCCACTGGCAGGCTCTCCAGCCAGTATAGCGTGGACGGGCGCGAAACGAAACCGAAGCTTCTGGCGGTAGCTGGTTCGCCGTTGGTGGGTTAACTACCGACCCCCGCCTGAAGGCGGGGGCATCGGATTCGCCTTCCAATGCCCCAGCCTTGAGGCTGGGGTTGTGTGCGAACCTGGGAGTTCAGAACCCACCAATCATGAACCAATTACTTCTGGCGGGCGTTTTGAATATGCTATCATGAGGCTGCTTGCCTGTTGAGGGAAGTTCTTGGCGTAGAATGCGCATAATTCTTTTCACTGGTAAGGGCGGGGTAGGCAAGACCACCATGGCGGCCGCCACCGCCCTGCGAGCATCCCAGCTAGGCCATCGCACCGTCGTCCTCAGCACCGACGCTGCCCATAGCCTGGCCGACTCCTTCGACCTGCCTCTGGGGCCTGAGCCGACGCCTATCGCTGCCAACCTGTGGGGCCAGGAGACCGACATCTACTACAACCTGGAGAAGTACTGGGGCAAGGTGCAGGAGTGGGTGCGGGCTCTTCTCTCCTGGCGTGGGCTGGACGAGCTGGTGGCCGACGAAGTGGCTAGCCTGCCAGGCATGGACGAGCTCTCCA
Organism: Dehalococcoidia bacterium; assembly: GCA_022866185.1. GTDB lineage: Bacteria > Chloroflexota > Dehalococcoidia > SM23-28-2 > SM23-28-2 > SM23-28-2. The sequence goes on along the minus strand of JALHUG010000092.1, from coordinate 6,509 downwards.
ACCTCCTGTGGATCAACGATCACCATGCCAGCGGCCGCTACGACGCGATCATTGTGGATTGCGCTCCCACCGGCGAGACCCTCAAGCTCCTGAGCTTCCCCGACATCGCTGGCTGGTGGGTGGAGAAGCTCCTGCCTGTCCATCGGCGGGTGGTGAAGGTGATCCGGCCGATGGTGCGGCCCTTCAGCGATATCCCCTTGCCCACGGACGAGGTGTACGTGGCTGGCGAAGAACTCTTCCGCCGCCTGGAGGAGCTGCGTGCCCTTCTAGCCAACGTCGACGAGACATCGGTGCGCCTTGTCCTAAACCCGGAGAAGATGGTCATCAAGGAGGCCCAGCGCACGTTCACCTATCTCAACCTCTACGGCTACCCCACCGATGCGGTGATCTGTAATCGGCTCATTCCGGCGGAGGTGGAGGATCCCTACTTCCAGAGCTGGAAGACGGCCCAGGAGCAATACTTCCACCTCATCCAGGAGTGCTTCTCCCCTCTGCCTCTATTCACGGCGCCCCTCATGGAGCAGGAGGTGGTGGGCCTGGAGATGCTGGAGCAGGTGGCGGCCGCCCTCTATGGCCAGAAGGACCCCACCCAGCTCTTCTTCCGCGGCCCCGTTCAGGAGGTGACGAGGGAGGATGGTCGCTACGTGCTGACCATCGCCCTCCCCTTCGTCAGCAAGGAGCAAATCTCCCTGATGCGGGCAGGGGAGGAGTTGGTCGTCAGCGCGGGCAGCTTCAAGCGCAGCATCATCCTGCCGCGCATGCTCCACGGCCTGAGCACGTTGGGGGCCAAGTTCGAGGGCACCAAGCTGCGCATCGCCTTTGGTGAAGCCTCGCGGGAGGAAGAGTCGCCCTAGCCGCCGACTCAGTGGGCGTTAGTCAGGCTGGGCCGTCCCGGAGATGATCCTGCCAACGTCTGCTATCGTGGCCTGGCTGTAGGCCGGGTAGTTGAGGATGGCCCGCTCATTGAGGGTGTAGGCGTTTCGTCGTCCCACCTTACGCTTGCTGATGAACTTGCCCTCCTCCAACTCCCGCACGATCTGATAGACCGCCCGCTCCGTTAGCCCTGTGCTCAGGGCGATCTCCCGCAGGGTAGCCTGAGTGTTCTGGACGATGTGGAGGATTACCAGGCCGTGGTTGCTGAGAAAGTTCCATCTTTTGGGCATAGCCCATTCACCCTTCCCTAGAGGCGAAGCAGCCGCTTCGCCTCCGCTCTTGAGCGCCTCTGAACGGCCGCCGCCAGCGTCCCCAGAGCCCCAGATAGCGAGGCCATGGCCAGGGAAGCGAAAGGGCGCTGCCCGAGGAGGACGTCCCCGTTCGTTGAATAGGCGCCGTCACCGGCACGAGATATGGATTCGATCATGCGTTCGCTATCGGCCAAAATTTTTCACCATTTTTTAGCAAAGGTATTGACAAGCCGTGCCAGGGCTGCTATCTTTGTGTAGTCAATATAGATTCCCAATTCTATATTGGGATGGTAAAACAACCGTATTAGTAAGTTAATAAACGCCTATGAGAGCTGAACTTGTTGGTCTCATTATGCAGAAGAAATACGCTTCTTGTCTAGTGGTGCGGTTCTATAGAAGAGCTTCTAGGAAATGTAATCGGGATTTTGCGATGAGAGGATAAGAAGGAGCGATTCTTGAGAAGCGTCGGCGTACACGAGCCTCTAAGCCGGCCGGGGGACGTGAGCGTCGGTGAAAGCGTCTTCTACGACTTCGCCGAGCGTTACCGTCAGTACTTCCCGCGAGTGTTTGCCTATGTCTACGGGCGAATACGAGACGTCCAAGCATCCGAGGACATAGCATCCGAGGCGTTTGAGAGGGCTTTCGTCAAGGCCGACACCCTTCGGCATGAAGAAGCCTTCGGCACCTGGCTGTTCACCATCGCTAGGAACCTCCTCATCTCCTACTGCCGCAGACGCAACCGCTTTGGCGGCCCTGTCAACTATGAGTTGGTGAACTCCTTGCCGGCGGACGCCGCCCCTGAGGATAGCCTTCTAGAGCGCGAGGAAGTGGCAAAGATCATGGACCTTGTCCGTCGTTTCCCACAGAGGGAGCAGGACATCATCGCACTCAAGTTCGACGCCGAGCTGACCAACGTCCAGATCGCCGGCATAATGAACCTGAGTGAGAGCAACGTGCGGGTCATCCTCTGCCGCACGCTGCAAAAGCTAAGGAAGGTCCTTCAGGAAGAGAGCTAGCTCCCCCTCCGCTATCCCCTCATCGATCCCGTCGTCCCAAGCGGTGACAACTCTTTCGCCAGCAACTGGCGCACTTATCGCCGAAGAGCTCGCGCCCTCCGACCACGTCGCCCATTCTGGCAGCCTTGCCTAGGGCAAACAGGCATGCCCCATGAGGCCATTCTGCCCTACGCCGCCGTAAGCTGCCGGACGCGCCCCACCAGCATCGGCAGGCAGGTAGCCGCTGACGCCCGCACGATGATACCGCAGAGGGGGGTCAGGGCCGTCTCGTTGGGGTTCAGCTCGATCAGTTGGCCGCCGCCCATCCTCACGTCCTGGGGGAAGCCGGCCGCCGGATACACTACCCCCGACGTGCCCACAAGCAGCATGCAGTCGCACATGCTGGTCTGGCGGATGCACTCGGTCAGGGCGTCGGGGGGGATGGGCTCGCCGAACAGCACGGTATCGGTCTTGACCATGCCACCGCACTGGGGGCACTTGGGTGGCACCTCCTCGATAGCGAACTCGTCCGCGGGCCAGCGGGTGGTGCAGGCGATGCAGCGGAGCTTCACGCGGCTGCCGTGGATCTCGGTGATGGCCGTGCTGCCGGCCTCCTGGTGGAGGTTATCGATGTTCTGGGTGATGATGTGCTGAAGCTGGCCCAGTTGCTCTAGCTCGGCCAGGGCGTAGTGGCCGGCGTTGGGCCGGGCCTGGGCCAGGGCGTCGAAGAGCTCCCGCATGGGGCCGGTGCCGCTTAGGGTCTCCTCCCACCACTTCTTCGGGTCGCGCATGAATCTCTGGTAGCCCAGCATGTCCGGCTCGCCGTACTTGGTCCAGAGGCCGTCCGGCCCGCGGAAGGGGGGAATGCCGCTCTCCACCGAGTGGCCGGCCCCCACCAGGGCTACCACGTGCTTGGAGGCCACCACCAGGCGCGCGGCTGCATCTATGGCCTCCTCGAGTCGCTGTTCGCTGGTCATCTCCTGCTCCTGCCTGTCAGGGCTGGCCATCTCCCCCCTCGAAGGGCTCGCCCGGCCTGGCGATGTGACTGGGGAGCACCTGCATCATGACCGTCCTGTCGCGCGGCCCATCGAACTCGCACAGGAACACGCCCTGCCAGCGGCCGAGGGCCAGGCGCCCCTTCTCGATGGGCACTGCAAGGGAGAGCCCCATCAGGCTCGACTTGATATGGGCGGGGGCATTGCCCTCTAGGTGGTGGTAGTTGCCCCTGCTAGGGACCAGGGTCTCCAGGCGATCCAGGATGTCCCGTGCCACTGAGGGGTCGGCGTTCTCGTTGACGGTGATGCCGGCGGTGGTGTGCGGCAGGTACAGGTAGCAGACGCCCTCCTCCACACCGCTGCGGTGGATGACGTCGTTGACCCTGTGGGTGATCTCCTCCAGCACTTCCTTGCTCCTGGTGAAGACGCTTATGTGCGACAGCACGATTGACGCTCCTTCCCTATCTTCCGATTCCTCATTATAGCGTGAACTTGCCCTATTGACGCTAGCGTTACTTTCTTGACGCCCATGAAAGCGTCTGCTACGTTGCCGGCGAGAAGCCATGAGAAGAACGGTCATGACCATCGCCGGCTCCGACTCCAGCGGAGGCGCTGGCATCCAAGCCGACCTCAAGACGTTCGCCGCCTTGGGCGTCTACGGCACCTGCGCCATAACCGCCGTCACCGCTCAGGACAGCATGGGGGTGCAGGCCATCCACGAGCTTCCGCCAGAGCTGGTGGCCGCCCAGATCGATGCCGTCGTGCGGGACGTGGGCGTCGATGCCGTGAAGACGGGGATGCTGGCCAACGCAGGGATCGTGCGCGTCGTGGCCGAGAGGGTGCGGCAGCATCGCCTGCCGAACCTGGTCGTCGATCCGGTGCTGGCTGCCAAGAGCGGCGACCGTTTGCTGAGCGAGGACGCGCTGAGCGTTCTCAGGGCAGAGCTACTCCCTCTGTGCACTGTGGTCACCCCTAACATCCCCGAGGCGGAGGCGCTGGTGGGCCGTCGCCTGGAGACCGACGAGGATTTGCAGCGGGCGGCGCAGGAGATAGCGGCGCTGGGGGCGAGGAGCGTGGTGATCACCGGCGGCCACGCCTCGGGGCCGGAGGCGGTGGACCTTCTGTACGACGGCAGGGGCTTCCGCCGCTTCTCGGCGCTGCGGCTGGCCACCCGCCACGGGCGAGGCGCCGGATGCACCTTCGCCTCGGCCATCGCTGCCTGGCTGGCCCAGGGAGTCGGCGTTGAGGAGGCAGTGGCGCGGGCCAAGGAGTATGTGACGGCGGCGCTGGAGCATGCCTTCGCGCTGGGGAAAGGGCCGGGGCCGGTGCATCACTTCTATGCGTGGTGGGAGGACGACTAACCGCTGGTTGAGACGACTGCCCGTTGAACGTCCTTAGCTTCTCATCGGCCGCTCATCCTGAGCCTGTCGAAGGATGTGCGGCTCGCTCATGGTTCGACAAGCTCACCATGAGCGGCTCCCCAAGACACTCGTTGACATCGGATCGTGTGCCTGGTAACCTAATAGTGCCAATCGAATAGGGCCGTGCGGGAGCTCGGGTAAGCCGGGCTGAGAGGCCCCGATATGTCGGGGCGACCGTCGGAACCTGATCTGGGTAATGCCAGCGCAGGGAATCGGAAGAGACTTCCCCAACAATGCGTCGCTGGTACACCCAGCGGCGCGAGTTTTTTTGGGGGCCGGGAGAGCGTCTCTGGAAAGGAGCCAGTCATGTCCGCCAACGGCAAGCCGGTGACGCAACTGTACTATGCCCGCCAGGGCGTGATCACCGACGCCATGCGGCGGGTGGCCGAGAGGGAAGGGCTGGAGCCAGACGTGGTGCGCCAGGAGGTGGCCAGGGGCCGGCTGGTGATCCCGGCCAACGTCAATCATCTGGCCATGAGGCTGGACCCCATCGGCATCGGCCTGGCGGCCAGCATCAAGATCAACGCCAACATCGGCAACTCCGCCGTCAGCTCTGACATCGAGCAGGAGCTGGAGAAGCTGCGCCTGGCCGTGCGTTTCGGCGCCGATGCGGCGATGGACCTGAGCACCGGCGGCGACATCGATGCCATCCGGGCGGCCATCATCAGCGATAGCACCGTCCCCATCGGCACCGTGCCCATCTACGAGGCGGTGACCCTGATCGACCGGGTGGAGGACCTCACCGCCGATGACCTCCTGGCGATGATCGAGCACCAGGCTCAGCAGGGCGTGGACTTCATGACCATCCACGCCGGCGTCCTGCTGGAGCACATGCCGCTCGCCAGCAAGCGAGTGATCGGCATCGTCAGCCGCGGCGGCTCCATCCTCGCTCAGTGGATGCTCTATCACCACAAGCAGAACCCCCTCTACGAGCGCTTCGATGACATCTGCGACATCTTCCGTCGCTACGACGTGACCTTCAGCCTGGGCGACGGCCTGCGGCCGGGCTGCCTGGCCGATGCCAGCGACGAGGCCCAGTTCGCCGAGCTGCGCACCCTGGGCGAACTGACCCATCGCGCGCGCGCCAGCGACTGCCAGGTGATAGTGGAGGGCCCGGGCCACGTCCCCCTGGATCAGATCGAGATGAACGTCAAGCTCCAGCAGGAGGTCTGCGATGAGGCGCCCTTCTACGTGCTGGGGCCGCTGGTGACAGACATCGCCCCCGGCTACGACCACATCACCTCGGCCATCGGAGCGACCGTGGCTGGCTACGCTGGGGCCAGCTTCCTCTGCTACGTGACGCCGAAGGAGCACCTGGGCCTGCCCGACCTGGACGACGTCAGGGAGGGGGTCATCGCCTACAAGATCGCCGCCCACGCCGCCGATGTGGCCCGCAAGCACCCGGGGGCGCGGGCGCGGGACGACGAGCTGTCGCGGGCCCGCTACGATTTCGACTGGGAGAAGCAGTTCGCGCTCTCCCTGGACCCCGAAACGGCCCGCCGCATGCACGACGAGAGTCTGGCCCCCGACATCTTCAAGCAGGCCGAGTTCTGCTCCATGTGCGGGCCCAAGTTCTGCGCCATGCAGATCTCACGCCACCTGGGCGAGGAGACGGCGAGGCAAGTGCAGGCCGAGCAGGAGAAGCTGGCCAAGAAGCACGCTGAGTGAGGGCTCGGACGGAAGGGGAAGCATCGCCATGGAAGACTACCTGGAGATCGCCGGCAAGCGGTTTCGCTCTCGCCTGATGGCGGGCACCGGCAAGTACCGCAGCACCGAGGAGATGCTGGCCGCCCTCGCCGCTTCGGGCGCGGAGATCGTGACCGTGGCCATCCGCCGCCTCAACTTGGACAACCCCAAGGAGAAGACCCTGCTCGACCTCATCGACTGGAGCAAGTACACTATCCTGCCCAACAC
>JALHUG010000012.1 GCA_022866185.1 Dehalococcoidia bacterium | reverse complement strand
CAGAACATCGCGGCAGAGGCTGACCAACCTTTCCCTCAGCTCAGCCAGGAGGTGATCATCGAGGGTGATCCGGAGGTGATCATATTGGCCGACGGCGACTACGGCGAGTCGCCGGATACGGTGAAGGCCCGTCCCGGCTGGGGCAACGTCTCGGCGGTGCGCAACGACCGCATATTCGTCATCGACCCGGACATCGTGAGCCGACCGGGGCCGCGGTGCGTGGAGGCCCTGGAGACGCTGGCCGAGTACCTCTATCCGGAGAGGTTTGAGTGAAGCTCTTCGGCTCTGCGGCGCCGGCCGAGCCGCTGCCGGAGGCTGCCCTGAGCGCCCTGCTGGGGCGAGCGCTCTGGCCGCGCCTGGCCCTGGGCCTCGCCGTCCTGCTGGGGGTGGCCCTGCTGGCCGCGGCCATCGGGCCAGTCGCCATCCCCGCCGACGCCGTGGCGCGCATCATCCTGTCGCGGCTGCCGGGCGTGAGCCTGGCCGATGGCCTGCCGCAGAGCTGGCAGGACATCGTGTGGGAGGTGCGCCTGCCGCGGGTGGTCATAGCGGGCCTGGTGGGGGCGACGCTGGCCTTCTCCGGCGCCACCTACCAGGCCGTGTTTCGCAACCCCCTGGCCGACCCCTACCTCATCGGCGTGGCGGCCGGGGCCGGCCTGGGAGCCACCGCAGTCATGGTGTCGCCGCTGGACGCCTCCGTCGGCGGCGTGAGCCTGGTGCCCCTGGCTGCTTTCGCCGGCGCCCTCACGGCGGTCGCTCTGGCCTACGCCCTGGCCCGCGTCGGGCGCACGGTCCCCACCGTCACCCTGATCCTGGCGGGGGTGGCCATATCCTCGATCGCCACCTCGGCGACGTCCTTCCTCATGATCACTCACAGCCCGCGGGTCCTGACCACCCTGACGTGGCTCCTGGGCGGCTTCAACCTGAGCGAGTGGAGCAAGCTGTGGTGGGTGCTGCCCTACGTGCTGCCGGCGGCGGCCATCATCCTGCTCCACGGACGCATCCTGAACGTGCTGCAACTGGACGAGGAGCAGGCCCAACAGCTTGGGGTGAACGTGGAGCAGGTCAAGCTGCTGCTCCTGGGGGCGGCGTCGCTGGCCACGGCGGCGGCCGTCTCCGTGAGCGGGATCATCGGCTTTGTGGGGCTCATCGTCCCCCACACGGTGCGCCTCCTCTGGGGGCCAGACCATCGCCAGCTCCTGCCCATGTCGATGGTCGTGGGCGCCGCCTTCCTCATCCTGGCCGACATGCTGGCGCGCACCGTCGATTCGCCCGGAGAGATCCCCGTGGGCATTATCACCGCCTTCTGCGGCGCACCCTTCTTCCTCTACCTGCTGCGGATGCGTCAGCGGGCGGTCTTTTGAGGGCCACGTGCTGGAGATACGCGACCTGACGGTGGCCTACGGCGAGCTGGTCGCCCTGCGGCAGGTGAGCCTGTCGCTGGCGGCGGGCGAGCTGCTGGGGGTGGTGGGCCCCAACGGCTCCGGCAAGTCCACCCTCATTCGGGCCATCACGCGGCTGGTGCGGCCCCTCGGCGGCGACATCCGCCTCGACGGGAGGGAAGCGGGCCGCCTCTCCCAGCGGGAGCTGGCGCGCTGGGCGGCGGTGGTGCCCCAGAACCCCCATCTGCCCGATGCCTTCACTGTGCTGGAGGTGGCTCTGATGGGCCGCACTCCGCACCTGGGTCTGCTACAATCGGAGGGACGGGCCGACCTGGCGGCGGTGCGGCGGGCCCTGGAGCAGACCGATACCTGGCACCTGGCCAGCAGGCGGGTGGGCGAGCTCTCGGGGGGCGAGAGGCAGCGGGTGGTGGTAGCCCGCGCTCTCGCTCAGGAGACGCCTCTCCTGCTTCTGGACGAGCCCACCGCTCACCTGGACGTGGGCCATCAGGCGGCGGTGCTCGATCTGCTGAAGGGCCTCTGTCGAAGTGAGGGCAAAGCAGTGCTGGCGGCCATTCACGACCTGAGCCTGGCCGGCCAGTACTGCGACCGGTTGGTGATGCTGAACGCGGGCTGTATCGTTGGCGAGGGCGAGCCGCAGGATGTGCTGTCGCCGGAGCTTCTGGCCTCCGTCTATGGGACGCGGGTCTCGGTCTTCCCTCATCCCCTGACGGGGCGGCCGGTGGTGACGCCGATGTCGGGAGCCGCCTGCCCAGGTCTGGAGGCGAAGGGAAGCATCCGCACATTGAGGAGCTGAAGGATGTCGGCAAGAGGCGCTGAACGCCAGGCGTTGGTCATCGTCCTTACCGGCCAGGGCAAGGGCAAAACCACCGCCGCCCTGGGGGTGGTCTTGCGCGCTTGGGGCCGCGGCATGAAGACGGTCGTCCTCCAGTTCGTCAAGCCGCGCACGGCCAACTACGGCGAGAATCGGGCGGCCAAGAAGCTGGGGATCGAGATGATCCCCCTGGGCGAAGGCTTCACCTGGCGCTCCCAGGACATCGAGAAGGACAAGGCCGCCGTCCGTCAGTGCTGGGAGCTGGCCCGCCAGAAGATCGACTCCGGCCAGTACGACATCGTCGTTCTGGATGAGATGACCTATCCCATAACCTACGGCTGGATCCCTGTCGAAGAGGTGATCGATACCTTGCGCCGGCGGCCGCAGGGCCTGCACGTCATCATCACTGGCCGCGATGCCCCGCCGGAGCTGATCGAGTTCGCCGACCTGGTGACGGAGATGCGGGAGGTCAAACACCCGTATGAGAAGGGGCTGAAGGCTCAGCCGGGCATCGACTTTTGAGATGACGATGAGCCAGGTCTGGTCTGGCGAGGGTGAGGCCCTGCCATGATACCCATCGGCGATAGCATACGGGCTCGCACCTTCCCCTACGTCACCATCGCCATCATCATCGCCAACTTCCTGGTGTTCTTCTATGAGGTGGCTCTTGCCAGCAACATCTATAGGCTCTTCTTCGACTGGGCGGTGGTGCCCGCTGATCTCACCGACTATCTGGGCAACCCCGGCGGTCACCCCCTGCGCGTTCTCTTCACGCCGATCACCGCCATGTTCCTGCACGGCGGCTGGCTCCACATCCTGGGCAACATGATCTTCCTTTGGGTGTTTGGCGACAATGTGGAGGATGCCGTGGGGCATTTTCGCTATCTGGCGTTCTACTTGCTTTGTGGGATTGCCGCGACGGCGGCTCAGGTATGGATAGACCCTAACTCGCAGGTGCCCACGCTGGGGGCCAGTGGCGCCATCGCTGGTGTCTTGGGGGCCTACCTTGTGCTCTATCCGCGGGCGACGATAGCCGCCTTGATAATGCCGTTCTTCTTCTGGACGGCCTACGTACCGGCCTTCCTTCTCATCGGCTTCTGGTTCTTCCTCCAGCTATTCAATGGGGTAGCCTCGATTGGCTATGCTGTAGGTGCCAGCGAGGGGGTGGCCTGGTGGGCACACGTGGGAGGCTTTTCGGCGGGCTTCCTGTTGCTCTGGTTCTTCCGCCCTCGCCGTCGCAGCGCCGGCAGCGGCCGAGCGCCGTGGTAGGTTGGCCCCCGTCGTTGATGCTTGGCCGACTCCCCGCTACGCCTCAAACCGCCCGATGGCAGCTTCACTTGGGTGGACGGCCTTAGGAAACGCTGTGCTGCACGGGAGATGCAGCCGATTCGCTGGCAACAGCACGTGGTGCTTGGGTCTGGCCTCGTCTTGAGTAGCTGAAGTCATTGGAGAACTGGCGGTGAGCGCCGCACCACTTGCAGACGCCCTCGGTCGTGGGGCCAGATGGGTTTCCAAGCAACCAGTGATGGGCGTTGTGGGAGCAGCCCGGCCCGGCGACAGGAATGATCACCTCGCTCCTGCTGCCTACCATCGTCCGCGCCCGTAGCCCGATCCGCCTGAACGACCCCCTGGGCCCCCTGGTCTGCCGCCGCTCTGCCGAGGGGGACGTGCTTCGTCGACTGTTATGGTCCGTTCTCCCAGCACCTTCCCGTTCAACTCGCTGATCGCCTGTTTGGCTTCGGCGTTGGTGGACATCTCCACGAACCCAAATCCCTTCGATCGGCCGGAGAATCTGTCCGTGATGACGACCGCTGACTCGACCTTGCCCGCCTGCTCAAACAAGGCCTTGAGTTCGGCATCCGTGGTCTCGAACGAAAGGCCGCCGACGTAAAGCTTGTGCGCCATGGATGATCCCCCTCTCTTCGCCCCTTACGCAGCCGGGGGCCAATCTCGTCTGGTTCCGTATACGAATCGCGTGATTTCCCCGCCCCGCTATATGGAAAGAGGGGGGCTTTGCGCCCCCCTCTTTCGCTGTCAGACCTAGTAGCGGCGTGAGGAAGACGCGGGTTGCTGTCGGAAGCAATCGCTACAAT
>JALHUG010000091.1 GCA_022866185.1 Dehalococcoidia bacterium | reverse complement strand
GCCGATAGGCCGGCCACCGGCCCCACCAGGCGCACCCCCAGGGGGTTGGCGGCCGTGCTCCCCAGCACGAGCAGAGACGCCAGGATCAGGGGGAAGAGGGCCGAGGCTATCTTCTCCAGCGTGGCCTGGCTGCCGTAGTAGACGGCCTCCCGCCGCATGCCCGTCTTCAGCTCGTCGTAGTCTATGATGTCGGCCATGATGGCGTTGGGGAAGGTGAAGACGGCCGCCATGGGCAGCCCCATCAAGGCTACGAAGAACACGGCCTGAAGCAGCTTGTCGATGCCGGGCAGGAAGCCCATGAAGGCGATGAAGGGCAGATAGATTCCTCCTATCAGCATGGCCGTCGAGTAGACCCAGGCCTTGCCCCGCCGTAGGGACATTCGGTAGACCAGGGGAAGGCAAAGCAGGACAACGATGATGGCCGCGGCCGTCAGCAGGGCAACGATGGTGCCCTCCGCCACGCCGAACTCCAGGCCGAATAGCTGGAGGGTGGCCGGGCTTCCCGTCTCCACCTTGGCGATGTCGCTGGGGAGGTCGCCCAGAAGCACGGCGCCGGACCAGAAGGGGAGGGCGGCGGTCATCATCGATATGGCCATATTGAACAGGATGAAAGTGGGCAGGAAGAAGAGGAACTGGTCGTTGCTGAAGGTGGAGCGGATGGCCGGCAGCACGCTCACCCGCGCCGGCTCCACGTCCAGGCGGACGTGTCGCCAGGCGCCGGCGAGGGCGAGGTAGCGGGAGGCCATGCCCATGACGGCCATGCTGATGGCCATCGCCTGGAAGCCGAAGGCGTCGCGTATGATCCCGCTGCCCACCAGGGCGACGGCCGCCCCAACCGTGCCGAAGAACACCTGCCAGGTCACTATGCTCACCCGACCCTTGGAGGTCACGGCGATCTCCGGCAGGAGGGATTCGAACGGGCCGCCGGACAGGGTGCTGAACAGGTGGAAGGCCTCCAGCATGACTAAGAAGTAGAGGGCGTTGGCCACGCTCTCGCCGGCGGTGGGCGGCATCCAGAGGAGGACGAAGAACACAGCGTAGAAGGGGGTGGCCAGCACAACGAAGGGGATGCGCCGCCCCCAGCGGGAGTGCGTGCGGTCGCTCCACCAGCCGATGATCGGGTCGTCCAGGGCATCGATGACGCGGCCCACCGTGAACAGAGCGCCGAGGACGAGGATGGGCACGCGCTTCTCTACGTCGGCATCGGCAGGAGGGGCGTAGAAATAGATGAGCCAGAGGTCCTTGGAGCGGGCGATGACGTTGCCCCCGAAGCTGCCGAAGGCATAGACCATCCTATTGAACAGCGGTATTTCCTGGGCCTCGTTAGCCATGTTCCCTCGCTGGCCTCAGGCGGCACTCCATCTGGCGGGCTGCAACCTAGCGACCGGCCCTCTCCTGGGCCAGCGCTTCCTCGATAGCCGACGCATACGCGCCCCAGAGCTGCGGCGGCAGCAGGCGGCCGATGGCCACCATCACCTGCTGGCTGGCCAGACGCTCCCGCTCCCCCTTATCCACGCCGGGCTGCACCTGGATCGAGAAGGGCGGTCCAAAGGACGCGACGAGCCTACCTCCTTCCTCAAAGATGCCGACCGGAAGCATAGGTATGCCGCGGTTGCTCAGAGAGAAAAGGAACGAGCCCACCCCCGGCATGGGCTCGATGAGTTGCCCCGAGCCTGTCCCCTCGGGGAACAGGCCGATGGCCTCCTCCCCATCGCGCAGGAGGTTCAGAATGGTGCGCAGGGCGGCTGCTCGGCCGACGGCTCGTTCGGCGGCGCGGGGAATGATCACCAGTCCGTACACCCGGGCGATGCGTCGGAACAGCCAGCGGAACACCCAGACAGGCACGGGGAGCGGGCCCAGGCGGAAGTTGTACCATTCGCTGGTCATCAGCCAGCGCAGCGATTCCTGGCTCGTTCGCCTCTGAGCCACCGCGTGAGAGGCCAGCATGCCGCCCCAGAATACCTTCAGGCCCGGGCGCTCGTAGTGATTGCCCACCAGAACGAAGGCGCCTTCTGCCGGGATGTGCTGGTCGTTGAGGGCCTGCGGCCTGGGCCTGGCGGCCATGAGGGTGGCCTCCACGTCGGCTGCCAGGCTACGCGTCCGGCCGCGAAGCACCGCCCAGATGAACCAGAGGATGACAGAGATGCGGAGGCGGTACACCTCTTGCCGTTTCTGATTTGGCCCGCCCATGCTCTTCACCAGCCTCAATTATAGCAAGGGCCGCGCGCCGCGAGGCCAATCCACCCTAGGTTTGAGGCATTGCTGTTGATTCGCCGCCTCTGCCGCTCTAGACTCGAAGCTATGTGGCGAGCACCAAAGGGCGAGGAGCTAGCAAGGACAGGCGCGCCGCCGCCTGCCGGGCGGGGTGAGCCTATATGGACGGCTGGCTTCATGCTCGTCCTGGCCTGCACCCATCTTTCCCTCGCCAGCCTCTTCTCCACCTACACTACCCTGCCTCTCTATCTGAAAGATGCCGACAAGTGGCAGATTGGCCTGGCGGTGGGCAGCCTGGGCCTTGCCGGGATGTTCACGCGGCCCCTGGCCGGTCTGTGGGCGGATCGCTATGGGCGCAAACGATTCATGGTGATAGGCGCTGGGATCTCAGCCCTTTGCCTGGCGGCCTACCCCCTCAGCAACGACCCCTACCTGCTGCTGCCGCTGCGGATGGTGAACGGGGCGGGCGCGGTGCTCTTCGCCACCGCCGCCTTCGCAACTGTGGCCGACATTGTACCCGCCGACCGCCGCGGTGTTGCTTTTGGCTACCTCGCTATGATGAACAGCCTCCCTCAGGTCTACGCCCCCTGGCTGGGGTTGACGATAGCCAGGACCTGGGGCTTCACCCCCTACTTCCTGACGGCGGCCGCGGTCTCTGGCCTGGCCTTCGTCCTTAGCAGCCGCATCGGTGTGGGCAGGGGTGGGGCGAGGACGGCGGAGGGATTCTCGGCCACTGCCCTGGTGAGCCGTAGCACGCTGCTTCCTGCTTCCTTGTTCCTGTCCCTGACGGTGGCCTTCGGGGCTATTCAGGCCCTCCTGCCCCTCATGGCCGAAGATCGAGGCCTGGGCAATCCTGGGCTCTTCTTCGTGATGTACGGCGTGGTGGTCGTGCCCCTGCGGCCGGTGGTGGGGGCCGTGGCCGACCGCTATAGCCGCGCGGTGGTGTTCCTGCCGGGCCTGGTTGTTGGGGGCCTGGGCATGCTCCTGCTGGCCAACGCCTCAGTGCAGGCGATGATGCTGGCGGCGGCGGTGCTCTTCGGTCTTGGCTTCGCGGGGGCTCATACGGCCCTTCTGGCCCTGACCGCGGACCGGGCCGGGAGCGAACAGCGAGGCCTGGCTATGTCCACGTTCGGTCTGGCCTGGGACACAGGATCGGGCCTGGGGGCGATGGCCTTTGGCTTGATGGCGGGGTTCGTCAGCTATGGTGCCGTGTTCGCCGTGGCCGGCGCCCTTCCCTTAGCGGCCAGCATGCTCTTTGTGGTCGGCAGTCGCCTGCCCAGGCGTGGGGCGCCTGATATAGCCGGGGCTAGTTGAAGTCGAGCTCGTACTGGCCACAGCGCTCGTGGTGCTCCCGCCTGAGCTGCTGGAAGAGGGCCTGATAAGGTGCGGAGTGGATGGGTTCGGTGGTCATGATCACGGCGTCTTCGTGATTGTCGGAGTAATAGTGGGGGCGAACGCCAACGTTTCTGAAGCCGTACTTCTCGTACAGGGTCTGGGCCGCCTGGTTGGAGGCGCGAACCTCCAGGGTGACGACCTCCCGATCGTTGAGGATGGCCAGGGCGATGACAGCGATGAGCAGGAGCTCGCCGATGCCACGGCCGCGCTGGCTTTCGCGCACGGCGATGGTGACGATGTGGGCCTCATCCGGCGTGAGCCAGACGCCCACGAACCCCACGATGGGCTCGCGGCTGGTCTCGGCCTCCTCCTCGCCACCGAACAGCCGCTTGAGCTCGCCCAGCCAACGCCCCAGGCCCGGTGGCGACATGGGCGATCCCTTCGGTTCGTGCTCCGCCGGCGGGGCCGTTGCCTCCTCGCCTTCCTCTCGCTGCTCCACCACCACTAGATAGCGGGCCAGGCGGTTGTGCTGGATATCCTGTTTGAAGGCCGACGTCGGCCACATGTCGAGAAACGACTCCCGCTCGATCTCCATCACCTGGGAGATGTCGCCCAGGTCCATGGGGCGTACCTGGTAGCGAACAGCCGTTGTCTGCATGCCTGCCCTCTGACGGAGTTATTGGCTATTGTAGCACAGGAGGCAAGGGGCCTCACGTTGGGGCTGGCGGAGAAGGCGGGGGCCATCAGATTCAGCCCCTCATGCCCCAGCCTTTGCGCCGGACGCCGGAGGACGTCCGCCTTCGGCGGAGGCGCATCCGCCTTCGGAGGACAGGGGGGTCGAGAATCAAGCCACGAACGGCGAACCGGCCATCCGCCAAGGGGCTACTTGACAGATCGCGTTAAAGGACATGCAAGTGAAGTCCGGCTGGGCTTGCTTTCTCTGAGAGGATGTGGTATACAGATATAGGGTTTACTCTCGCTCGTCGGTTTGCCTGCCGGAGGAGGTGGGTGACTATGAAACGATGGCTTCTGCTGGCACTGATACCCATCGGGCTTCTCCTGCTCGCCGCCGGAGCCCTCCTCCTGCAGTCTGCAGGCCAGGCTGAAGCGAAGATTGTCTCCGGCGATTCCCTCTCCTGCTCCGCCTCAGGCGGATCAGGCGATGCGCTGGTCGTGGGCCCTGACTCGGCGGGAACATCTCTAGAGACCACCGACACTGCGGCCCTCTCAGCCCAATGCTACTTCGTTGGCATTAGCATCTTGGCCGACGGTTGCGTTGGCCCGAACCCTTGGGACTTCAACCAGGACCTCTGGATCATGAGATACCTCTGCTACCGCCCAGACAGAGGCTGGTACTACAGTAACTACGGGTATTGCTACGGGTGTGAGCGGGAGGGGGATAGCGTTAGTGACTACAGGTATTGGGAGGTGTGCACCTGGTGGTGTGAGGGCGAGTGGGTAGAGTGGGAGCTGTCCGCCGTGGGTGACCTATGCACGTACGGCTGGTCCGACTCCGAGGTGCGTCTTTCCTGGCTGGGGCACGGGTTGACCTGGCGTCATTATTACAGTGGGGGCGGCCACCGCGTCCGTCTGGCTCCCCAGTGGGGGACCAAGGTGGAGTATGGTCCCTTTTGGGACAGAGAGACCGAGTATCTGGGCGGCTGCTCGCCGGACCCAGGCGGGTGCTGGGGCCATACCACCGAGAGCATATGTACCGGCCCCGGAATCACCGACGACTGGACATCAGACGCTTGTGGAGATGTAGACGAGTGGTTCGTCGACCCGGAGTTCAACACCTATGGCTACATATGGTGCATTCCGGGTGCCGGCGTGGACTGTAAGACGGACTGGGTACGCCTGGACGTCGACTGGTCGGGATAGGGGGGCTGACCTGAAAAAGTTGCTGGCGGCACTGGCGGCGCTGGCGGTCCTTCTAGGGGTAGGCCTGGCGGTCTTCTTCGGCCTGCTCCGCGACCAAGGCGGGGGGGAGACAGCCGGGGAGGCCCTGGCGGGGGGCCTGTATGGGGAAGACATGTCGGAGTCCTGGACATGCGATGACATAAGGGAGATCCTATACCCAAGCGGCATCGAAAGGTTCCCGCCAGTCGTGGCGATCGTCGAAGCCGAAGATGTTGGGGCACGGCTTGACGTGCCAAGCGCGTACCTGGTGTCGCTGATGGCGCGGAGGGCCGAGCTTGGCCGGCCGCACGCCGGCGAGAAGGAGGCTCTGAGGGAGATCGAAGACCGCTACCTCCTGTACATCGCAGCCGTCCGGGAGGCAGGGCAGGGCAACTCGGGACTGCTCGTCTCAGAGGACGAGGCGAGGGCGTACATCAAGAGTCGACGGACAGGTGACTGCGGAGCAACTGTGGAACGACTAGTCGAGACGCAGATGGTCCCGTTTGCCCAGGTTGACCTCACTACAAACAGGTTCATCCAGCAGATGTTCGATAGCGCCGTCCGCTCCGGGGTCGGCGTAGATGTAGATCAGACGATAGCCGACCTCATCGCTCAGGCGCGTCCGACGGTCAAGGTCACTGAGGTCGCTTTGGCCGCGGCAGGGGGGCTGGAGTGCACGCAGGCAGACGCGAAGGTAGCCTGTCCTCTCGGTCTTCCCACGTCAGAGCCAACGCCCACTCCCGCGAAGGAGTAGCCCTGGGGTCATAGGGGGCTGACATGAAGAAGTTGTTGCTGGTGGCGCTGGCGGCGCTGGCGGTCCTTGTCGGGATTGGCCTGGCGGTCTTCTTCGGCCTGCTCCGCGATCAAGGCGGGGGAGAGACAGCGGGGGAGGCCCTGGCGGGGGGTCTGTATGGGGAAGACGTGCCGGAGGGCCGGACATGCGACGACGTGATGGAGATCACAAACCCCGCCGCGCTCGATAGCCTGCCGCCGGTGGTGGCGGTCATCGAGGCGGAAGACATCCAATTCTCGATCGAAATCCTCAACAGGAGTGTGGCATCCCTTATGGTAGCGAGGGCCAAGTCCGGCCGGCCGTTCGCCGAGGAAAAGCAGCCTCTGCGGGAGATCGAGGACCGCATCATTCTATACATTGCCCTTGTCAGGGAGGGGTTCGGTGTCTCGGAGGACGAGGCGCGCAAGTACCTGGAAAGCGAAATACACTTGTCCTGTGGCATAGCTCCGGAGGGGCTGAGCAAGGAGCAGATGGTGCGCGGCGTCCAGATCAACAACACCATAAACAGATTCGTCCAACAGATGGACGAGAGCAACATCCGCTCCGGGGCCGGCGTAGATGTAGATCAGACGATAGCCGACCTCATCGCTCAGGCGCGTCCAACGGTCAAGATCACTGAGGTCGCTTTGGCCGCGGCAGGAGGGCTGGAGTGCACGCAGGCAGACGCGAAGGTAGCCTGTCCTCTCGGTCTTCCCACGTCAGAGCCAACGCCCACTCCCGCGAAGGAGTAGCCCTCGCGCCAGCGTCAGCGGGCCCTACCTGAGCGGCCGTCTCCTGGCATGCCACCCGCCTGCCGTCAGAGCGACCAGCGCTGCAGCCGCGACCCCAGCCAGAGGGATGTAGTTGGCAGCGGAAGAACCAGAGACATCCGGCAGCTCCGCTATGCCGCCAACAGGCTGGCTCCAGCCCAAAAGGCCCGTGTCGCACGGCGGGTCCTCCGAGGGCAGCTTCAATCTAATGGTCCCCGCCGCAATGCCTCCTCTGAAAAAAGAGCCGCTCACTTGGTACCAGTCCAGTGGACCCGGTCCGAAGCTGTCGCCCACGATGGCAAGAGGAGGGAAAGGAGGAGGGGGGTACGGCCATTCACCCGCGAATGTGCAGGTGTCGCCAGGCACGTTGTGAGCCTTGAACTCCTGCACCTGTAAGCCGTCTCCAGACACCTTGAAGTCCACGGTGCCACAGGGTGGCACGGCACAGCCGGTGATATCTCCAGCGTAGCGGAACCCGGCGAGCGGGTGGGCTGAGGCAGGCAGCGTGCACAGGAGGAACACCACCGCGCTCGCGGCGGCGGTAAGACCAGCAACGCGTATCGTATTCATTTGACGCCCCCGTCGCTGAGAAGATAAACATAACTCTAGTCGGAGGGGTTGTCAAGGGAACCTAGTAGTAGGTTTTGTGAAGTTATCTTCCCCGTTTTGCGCCCCCATACTGCTCGCGCGGGCGGGGGTTGGCGCGGATTGAGGCTACGGCCTCCTGGCGGCCGCCGAAAGGACGGCCACTGCCTCGATCTCCACCAGCATCTCGGGCTCGGCCAGGCCGCTTATCTCCAGCATGCTGGAGGCCGGCCGCACATCGCCGAAGGTCTCCCGATGGGCCCGCGCCACCTCCTGCCAGCGGCCGATGTCTGTCAGGTAG
>JALHUG010000090.1 GCA_022866185.1 Dehalococcoidia bacterium | reverse complement strand
CGCCTACATCTAGTGGCTGGCTTGTAAGGCGCAAGCGGGCAGGAAGACCTCAGCTCGGCCACTGCTGGGATGAGGCTTCTTCCTGCCAGCCGAACGCCTCGCCAGGGCTCGCTATGAGGAGGCAACCTTGAGCGGCAGAGCACTGCCCGTCTCCCCAGCAGCGGTTGGCGGCAGAGAAGGGAAGGCCGGGATCGGGGTCTGGCCAAGGCGTCTCCTAAACGCCGGCGGCTACCTCGCCCTGGCTCTTGCCCTGGCCCTCCTGGCCATACAAGCGCAGAAAATATGGAGGGGGCGCGCTGGCAGAGGGGTGCAATGAGGCATGCCCAACCGCCGCCCTTCTAGCCGACGAACGGTCCTGCTGTCCATCCTCACGGTCGTGCTGGCCCTGGCGGTGGGAGCAGGGGCGTTCTTTGCGGTCCGGGCCGCCACCTTCACCGACCAGGCCTCGGTGCCCGCCAACACCTTCACCACCGATACCCTGGACCCTCCCACCGGCCTGACGGCCACAATCTTCTGGTACACCTACATTGAGCTGGACTGGATAGCCACCGTGGACACCTACGCCACAGGCTACAAGGTCTTGCGCAGCACCACTCCCGGCGGCCCCTACACGGAAATCGGCACCGCCGACGGTCCCTACACCTTTCAGTACTATGACCAGACCGCCGACCCAGGCGTTCGCGACTACTACGTGCTGCAAACCTACTTTCAGAACTGGACGAGCGTGTACAGCATGGAGGCCAACGCCATGGTGCCCGGGACCGGCTGGCGCAGCCCCGCCGCTGAGGCCGCCGTCACCAGCAGCAGCGGCGACAACAACGGCTTCCAGACCACCCCCGCCAACGCCTTCGCTGACGACGCCAGCTATGCTGAGGACCCCAGCAGCGGCACCAGTGGCAGCTCGAGCTGCACCAGTACCGCCAGAGACCGCCACCAGTTCTACACCTACGGCTTCGACATCCCCAGCGGATCCACCATCAACGGGATTAAGGTTCGCCTCGATGCCTGGGTCGACCTTGGGATCGACAACCCGAAGATGTGCGTGCAGCTTTCCTGGGATGGCGGCACAAACTGGACGACCGCGACGCCCGCCAGGACCACCGCAAACCTGACGAACAGTCAGCAGACCTACTCCCTCGGCTCCGTCGGCGACTCCTGGGGCCATACCTGGAGCCCTACCGAGTTCGACGATGCCAACTTCCGCCTGCGCATCACCAACATCGCGGACAGCGCAGTGCGGAACTTCCGCCTGGATTGGGTGGCGGTGAATGTAGCCTACACGCCGCCCTAGGCGCGGCGGCTGAGAGCAGCTCGCTGCGGGCGGCCACCCTTCCTCTCTGGCCGCGCCAACGCATCGCCAAGACTACCCACCGATGCCTCCCCCAGAGCAGCGCTCTGAGCAATCAGGGAAATGTTTAGCTGTGAATACGAAATCTATTTTGGCGATGCAAGCAATCGCGTAACGCGACAAGTATTTGCGCGTCTATAGACCGTAAAGGGTATGCCATACCCAAGCCCATATCCAGCTCACACGCCGCGCAAGCGCCTGTGAGGGAAAGGAGGGGGAACGCAAGGCATGAAGGCTTTACGTCCGCAACGGAGATTCCTCTTCTATTAGCATCTGCTCCCCCATCGTTGGCCGGCCCGAAGATCGGGTGGATTCGGGCCGCGCCGTTACTTGTTGTCTACTGGGGGCAAAGGGGTGAAGACAATGAACCGCATGTCATACATTCTGCTCGTGCTGCTCATTACGGGAGTGGTAGCAGCCAGCCTCGGAGTGGCCAGCAATGCCATTTGGACGGACAGTCAAAACGTCGATGCCAACGTCTTCTCCACAGGGTCGATAGACATATCGACCAACCCGACCACGCAGCTCGTCACCTACACTAGTCCTCCCATGGCGCCCGGCGACAAAGTAACAAGTCCCATCACGGTCACCAACGCCGGCTCGCTGCAGCTCCGCTATGCTGTCACCAGCACGACTACCGGGGACGCGCTGCTGGCCGCCCAGCTGGATATGACCATTTGGGATGAGGCTGCAGAGGGCGATGGCGGGGAAACCTGCACTTCCACACCGCCGGGCACCAAACTCTACGGCCCCGCTGACCTCGGCGCCACCACGCCGGGCATCAACGTCATTGGTAACCCGGCCCAGGGTGCACAGGGGGGTGAACGGACGCTGGCGCCCAGCCCCGCGTACGAGGTCCTGTGCTTCCAGGTGGAGCTGCCGTCAGGGACGGCGAACAGCTTCCAGAGCAAGACCACGACTGCCACGTTCGCCTTTGCGGCTGAGCAGACCGCCAACAACTAGTGGCTGGCTGTAAGGCGCAAGCGGGCAGGAAGACCTTGGCTGGGACCAGGGCCCATACGATGGCGCGGCGATGACGTTCCCCAAACTTGGCCGCTGCCGGGATGAGGCTTCTT
The DNA here is from genome assembly GCA_022866185.1 of Dehalococcoidia bacterium. Taxonomy (GTDB): domain Bacteria; phylum Chloroflexota; class Dehalococcoidia; order SM23-28-2; family SM23-28-2; genus SM23-28-2. Next base: position 1,715 of record JALHUG010000090.1, on the reverse strand, counting down.
CCTGCCAGCCGAACGCCTCGCCAGGATTCCTTGATGAGGAGGCAACCTTGAGCGGCAGATCAGTGCCCGTCTCACCAGCGGCGGTTGGCGTCAGAGAAGGGAAGGCCGGGGTCGGGGTCTGGCCAAGGCGGCTGCTGAACGCCGGTGGCTACATCGCCCTGGCTCTCGCCCTGGCCCTCCTGGCCTCGCTTCTAACGGTAGCGGCCACCAACATGCTGGGCTACAACAGCTACGTCATCTACAGCGGCAGCATGCAGCCCGCCGTCAAAGTGGGCTCGCTGCTGGTAAGCCGACCGGTGGACGTGAACGACCTGCGAGTGGGTGACGTCATCACCTATCGCTCTCCTGGGAACCACACTATGCTCACCCATCGCATAGTGGACATGCGCCAGGAAGATGGCGAGTGGGTCTTCCAGACCAAGGGCGACGCCAATCCCGGGCCCGACCCTCAGGAGGTCATCCTGCACGGCCAGGTGACCAAGATGGTCTTTGACATCCCCTACCTGGGCTATGTGGTAGATTTTGCCAGGAGCATCCAGGGCGTCGTCTTGCTCTTGCTGGTGCCCGCTGCTGGCCTGATGGTCATACAGGCGCAGAAAATATGGAAGGCACGCCCGAGCAGGGGGGTGCAATGAGGCATGCCCAGCCGCCGCCCTTCTGCTAGGCGAACACTTCGGCTGGCCGTCCCTGTAGCAGCCGTGCTCCTGGCCCTGGCGGCAGGAGCAGGGGGCTTCTTTGTGGCCCGCGCTGCCACCTTTACCGACCAGGCCTCTGTGCCCGCCAACACCTTCATCACCGATACCCTGGCTCCTCCCACTGGTCTGGCGGCCAGCGTCGTGGGCAGCAACATTCGGCTGGACTGGACGCCTACCACCGACACGTACGCCAGCGGTTACAAGGTGCGGCGGGGCACCACCTCCGGCGGGCCGTACACTGAAATCAACACCGTAACCCCATATACCACCGCCACCTACACTGATAGTACCGCCGCCGCGGGCACTCGCTACTACTATGTGCTACAAACCTACTTTCAGAGCTGGCTGAGCGTGTACAGCAACGAGGCCAACGCCGCAGTGCCCGCGAACACCGGCTGGCGCAGCCCCACGGCTGAGGCGGCCGTCACCAGCAGCAGCGGCGACAACAACGGCTTCGAGCTCACCCCCACCAACGCCTTCGCTGACGGCGGCAGCTACGCAGAGGACGTGGATAGCGGCACCGCCAGCAGCCAGGACTGCGCCAGTACCGGCAGGGACCGCCACCGGTTCTACGACTACGGCTTCACCATCCCCAGCGGACAGACCATCAACGGGATTGAGGTTCGCCTCGATGCCTGGGTCTAACTTATTACAACGGGCAACCCCAAGATGTGCGTGGATCTTTCCTGGGATGGCGGAACAACCTGGACGGCCGCCAAGACCACCGCGAACCTGACGACCAGTCAGCAGACCTACACCCTCGGCTCCGTCAGCGATAACTGGGGCCATACCTGGAGCTCTACGGAGTTCTCCAATGCCAACTTCCGCCTGCGCATCACCGACATCGCCAGCAGCACGACGCGGAACTTCCGCCTGGATTGGGTGGCGGTGCAGGTGACCTACACGCCGCCCCTAGGCTTTGCTGCCCTCCCCCTGACGCTGCCTGTAGAGCCTACCCCAGAGCCTACGGTGGAGCCTACCCCAGAGCCTACGGTGGAGCCTACCCCAGAGCCTACGGTG